>JAPPII010000039.1 GCA_028820845.1 Candidatus Poribacteria bacterium | reverse complement strand
ACCTACGATCTATTGATGATTACTTACTCCTTGGGAGATTTGATAAATATCAGCTAAAAATTTACACTGTTTTGAGGGGTAGTTTATGCAAAAAATGGAACACAGACAGGTTGCGCTACCGCCTGTATCGCAGCAGAACTTCATTTCTGTTTTCTATAGGACGGAAACCCCAAATCCCGACCCAACAACAACCAATGACCCGCCGAATGTCTACAAGTACCACACGCGCACTTGACGTTGATTTACGCGCAAATGTAATACAAGGAACGGATTTTGTCTATTCCCAGACTAAATCCTGGGGAATGTCATGTGGCATTCATACCGTTGATTTGATTCTTGTGAGTTTGTGTGTCAATTCCCAATCCTGTAAATCCTATAATCTTGAAAATCCTGATTCTGACAGGCACTAACCAGTGGCTAACTACTATCTGCTGACCATCAAAAGCATTTGACATAATCTCGAAATATGCTAAACTCTACACAAAGGAGACCCACAATGCAGAAACCGATTCGCTTAGGACTCATTGGCTGTGGCGGGATTGTGCAAAACACACATGCCCGTGCCTATAGTGCACTTTCAGACACCGTTCAGGTAACCGCGCTTGCAGACATCGTCCCAGAAAACCTACAAAAAGTCGGAGAACAGTTCAGCGTACCAGCAGAGAACCGATATGCAGATTATCGGGATATGCTCGAACATGCAGCGATAGATGCCGTGACCATTGCTACACCCCACTCATTTCACGCCGAGCAGGTGGTGGAAGCCGCGAACGCAGGCATGGCAGTTATTTCCGAAAAACCGATGGCAACGAACTTGGAAGAGGTTGGTGGTATTCTATCAGCACCTGTATAGAATTTGATTTTTTTTTTTGAATGTGTAATACTTAAACGTACTAAACTTTGGACAATTTTAAACACGATACACATTTCGCCCCTCTGGGGCTTAGGTCTTGGTGGATATGCCGTTTCTATAGACATTCCGCCCCTCTGGGGCTTGCGCCTTCTTCCATTTGCGTTTATTTTTCTACAAGTTGGGTTTTTGTATGGAACTTGAAGAAAAATCAGAAACCCTTTGAAAATAAGCATTAATCTCACAGAAATTGTCCAAACTATAGTTAAACGTAGGTAATAATCAAAAACGGTGAAAAAGCGTGGGATTGGAATTTCAATGGGATACTCGTAAAGCGAAAGAAAATTTGAGAAAACATAATGTTTCTTTTCAAGAAGCTATCACCGTCTTTTCGGATTTTCTCTCTTTGACTATTCCAGATCCACTGCATTCAAAAATAGAAGAAAGATTGGTGACTATTGGGCACTCTGAAAAACAGAGACTTTTAGTTGTTGTTCATACAGAGAGAGGCGATGTTGTTCGCATCATTTCTGCTCGAAAAGCGACATCTTATGAAAGGAGAACTTATGAATCAAGCCAGATCGAATCAACATGCCCCAGATATGCTTGATGAATACGATTTCAGCGAAGGCGTTCGGGGAAAATATGCACAGCGATACTACGCAGACAAAAATCTAATTCGACTCGATGATGATGTAGCCGAGATGTTCCCTGATGCCAAATCTGTCAACGAAGCCTTAAGAGCATTAGGAAAAATCATCGTCGAACATCAGAAGAAAGTTTCATAACCCTTAACCATTTGCTCCTTGACGAAGGTAATCCAACCGCGCCCCTTGAAAGTAGTAGGCGAGGTTTTGCAGCGTACTCGCTCAAATGCGATGTGCATTCTACCCCGCCGTGCTTCTTCACAATCCATCGCCTTGCTCCTTAGTCCCATACGGGCAACATCTATGTAGAATCTACACAAAGGAGACTCACAATGAAGAAACCCATTCGCTTAGGACTTATTGGCTGTGGCGGGATTGTACAAAATACGCATGCCCGCGCCTATAATGCACTCACAGACACCATTCAGGTAACCGCGCTCGCAGACATCGTCCCAGAAAACCTACAAAAAGTCGGAGAACGGTTCAGCGTCCCAGCAGAGAACCGATATGCAGATTATCGGGATATGCTCGAACATGCAGCGATAGATGCCGTGACCATTGCCACACCTCATTCATTTCACGCCGAGCAGGTTATCGAAGCCGCAAACGCAGGCATGGCTATTATTTCCGAAAAACCGATGGCGACGAACTTGGAAGAGGCTGACGATATTCTATCAGCTGTGCGTCGTAACAGCGTGCCTTATACAGTCGTGCATAACTACCTTTTCAATGCAGGCATGAGAGCAGCGATGACAGAACTTGACGCACTCGGAGAATCTCATTTCGGAAGGAGCGTCGGGATGGGACTAAAACCGACAGATTTTTCAGCGAATCACCCGACACCGGCGTTTGCGTGGCGCGCCAGCAAAGCCAAAGGCGGTGGGTGTATCATTGACACCAGTTACCACGAAATCTATTCCGTTTGTGCTCTGATGCAATCGCCCGTCCGATACGTTGAGGCACGTGTCCAAACCCTCCGTCTCGATATTGATGTCGATGATATCGCCATGTTGCTCTGTGAACACGAAAACGGCGGGATCACGACTGTATCGGGAGCGTGGTGCGTACCTGCCACAGATTTTGGGTGGTGCGAGATGCATGCTGAGAACGGTTCCCTGCGCGTCCGGCATCGCGTAAATGTGGAGGATGCACTCCGTCGTTTCACGAGAGCAGACGGATGGAAAGCGTTAGAGCTCTCAGAATTTAACGAAGCAGAACGCGAAGACGCAAGCGGACATGTCCGCTATTTCACGGAGACCTTTAACGCCCTTGCAGCGGATGCCCCACTACCCGTAGATCCGAAGAAGGCGTATCACAACCTCGCCATTATTGAGGCAGCGCGTGAAGCGACCACAGAACGCCGCGCAATTGAAATTGTACCGCCATAAAAAACGTGGGTTCAATAAAACAGCCATGTAGCGCGAACTGTATGAAGATTAAAAGATAAATGTAGGTAATCGACGGGCAATAATGCACGTCGCATTTGGGCGAGTACGCCGCAGAATTGCCCTACTACAAGCAGGTGAGTTCGTAGTAGTGCGATTTATCGCACGTTGAGAAATTAAGGAAACTGATATTTATCAAATCTCCCAAGGAGTAAGTAATCATCAATAGATCGTAGGT
>JAPPII010000038.1 GCA_028820845.1 Candidatus Poribacteria bacterium | reverse complement strand
CGCCCCTGCCTTTTGACGAGGCAGCATAACTTTACAATACAGTCCAAACTTTAGATTTCTTAGAAAACAGCCAAAAACTCCAAAGTTCAGTGCTCGAATCATTCTTGACACTCTATACAGCCCAAAAAGTCAACGATAGTTTAGTTGTCAAAGCATCGTGGATGAAGGAGTGGCTGAGCGAATCTGGTATTCCTGCCGAACATATCCGTATGATTCCCGACGGTATCAACCTCGTTGAACCGATTGATAAAGGGTTAGCAAAACAACACACCGCTGCAATCTTTAACAAACCCATGTTTGCTGAGCGTCCGATTGTTGGATTGATCTCTGGATTTGAACCGAATCTTGGGGCACAGTGGATTTCTGCGTTTGCGCGAGCCAACCGACATCTCTCGATTTTTGTCTATGATTATGTATTGGCACGGCACTATAAAAATCTACCGGACAATGTGGTAATTTTCACGGCGGATGACGAAGATATGGCTGCAATTTCCCCGCTCTTCTTTCAGGCTTTGGATCTGGTCTGTTTTCCTGCAATGCCGGGAACACCGCTTTCGGTGGTTTTAGAGGCAATGGCTTATGGAACACCGTGTGTCGCTATGGCGAAATATGGTCTCCCAACAGAAGTAGAAGGGGCTGGTGTGAATATCGGATTGGAATGGGATAATTTTGGTGATTTTCATGTATCTATGGACGAACTTTCGGCTGCGATACATCGAGGGTTAGAACCCTCTAAGATCCGTACTGAATATGAAAAAATCGCAAAAGGTTTCGCTCAGAAATACACTTGGCAGGAGACAACAAGAAATATTGTTCGGATCTTTGCGGAGAATCATCCGTTGATGATGAGGCGTTATCAAACGGAGGCAAACTTGTTCCGTCCTATTTTTTGCCGTCGGTATAATCCTCAGACGCGTAAAGTAACAGCTGAGGCATATAGATTGGGCATTAACAGATATGAGCATCTCGAAAAAGCTTTGGCAGAGACACTTATGGAACAGCACAAGCCGACTGAAGTAGCGTCAGTATTTAAGCACTTCAAGATGGAAACTTCTGTTCAACAGCGCGACAATTTCGCACCAGAGATGAAGCCCCTAATACGAGGTTGATTTATCCTATGTCACATTATGAATACTTTCTAATTCTTTTGTCCCTCGTTTTTTGTGGATATGCGAGTTATACCGACGTAAAGACGCAGAAGATCCGCAATTTCTGCTCTCTGGGGGTCCTGTATATAGGGACGCTTAGCCAATTGATGGCATGGTATCTTGGCAAAACAACGCCGCTGGACATCTTATGGCTTTTCTTAGGAGGCGGACTGATTGCGTTTGCTTTTTATTGGTTCGGTATCTTCTCGCCCGGGGATTCCAAACTCTTTTGGGGAGTCTGTTTAATTTTCCCGTTGTCACTTTTCAGAAATCTGAGCGGCACTTTGAGTTTTCCGCCCTTGATCGTTGCCCTGAATATTATCATTCCGTACGCAATAGGGCTACTGGTATATCTAATTTTCAAGTTTGTGCGAATGCGAAATAAGTTGGACCTTCTTCGGTATTTCTTTAAGTCAAGTTTTCAAAAACCGTTGCTGCTCGAAAAACTTTTCAGTCTACTTCTGTTCATCGGTATCGGGTCTGCATTGACCTATCTATTAAAACGCTTTGGGTGGGAACCTGACCGGATTTTGCACCTTGTTTTCGTTTTGCTGGCATTCACGCTAATACAGAAGTTACTGTCGAGGTTACCGAAAACGTCGGTCTATTACGCCGTTGTTAGTTTCGTATGCGTTTGGTTATCGTTGCAAGCGATGCCGTCTGTGCCTGCGTTTCTCTCCAGTCTGGCTGTTCTCTTAGGACTCTACTTTCTTGTTTTCGTTATTGCGAAACAATTGGTACTCGGTTTGGCAAGTATAACGTTGAACAGTGCCGTTGATGTAAGTGGTCTTGAGGTTGGCATGATTCCTGCTGAGCAAATCGTTCGGGTAGAACACACAGACGGTGCTGTCCGCTATGAAAAACGACAGGTAGCGTTTTCAAGCCGTCAGGAGAAAAATACGGTTATTTCTCCGGACCCCGCGGGACTCACTGCAGATGAGATAATCCAATTGCAAAACCTTGCGGCGGAAGGTGCTTTCTCTGAATTTGGCAATCGAGTGAACATTCAACCCTCGATTGGCTTTGCGCCGGTTATTTTCCTCGGTACACTGCTAACGGTGCTTTGCCAAGGTCCATTTTATTTCAAACTGATGCAATTACTCTAACTTTTTAGTTTTCAAGCGTTTCCAGCGGGAGAGCTCTACTCCTACCCGTGAGACGGAGATAGATTTATTTCCTATGAACAGATACAATATATGCATAAGTCGAATCCGTCTTACATTTGGGTTGTTGATTTTAACAACATTTTGGTACTGGGAACTAATTTCGCTGGATGAGAGGTCCGGCAGAAAGGAGGAAAATCCAAATGAAGAAAGAGATTCGCGCCGAAGTTAAGCGATTTTTTACATCCGAGGCTGGACGGGTCGGCGTTCGGGCACCCCTAGCTTTAGGTGTCGCCAGCGGTGCCTTTTTGATATCGCAGATGGTGTATACGCCATCCGCCGAGGCTTCCTGTGTCAGTGATGATGATTGCGGCTCGGACGGGCGATGTGAGGCGTGGTGTGAAGAGTACTCTAAGGGAACTTGTAAGGAATGGAAATCTGGATGTGTTTATGATAGTTAATCTGTGTTGCGTTTCCACTGTTTTCCGCAGTGGGAACGCCTTATGATTTCAAATTGACAATTTTAAATTGAGATTTTTTAATTTTTTGCACCCTTTCTTCAGAAAAGTTGTGTCTTAATATTTAAAAGGGATGTGACCCGTTCCTTATATTTTATCATTTTTCCGTTTCTTATATTCTACCGCCTTATTGTTCGGAGGTCTCTCATCTTGGAAAACGATGTTCAGTTAATACAGCGGATTTTATCAGGCGATGATTCGGCATTCAACGCCTTAGTCGAGAAGCATCAAAAGGGGGTTCACGCCCTGATATGGCGGAAGATTGGCGATTTTCACTATGCTGAAGAACTGACTCAAGATGTTTTTCTCCGAGTATACAGAAAACTCGGGACATTGGAAGATCCTAAGCGTTTTGCGGGATGGTTGTATGTGATTGCTGATCGACTGACGCTGACTTGGATTAAAAAACACAAACCGCTGTCGATGCAGTCGTTGGAAAATATACCCCCGGAAGAGATAGAGGAAGCCTCTTATGCACATCACGTAACGCTGGAACGCGAAACAGACACTGCCGAGCATAAGGCTGAAATTGTCAAAAAACTTTTGGAAAAGCTGCCGGAGAGCGAACGCACGGTCGTAACGCTCTACTATCTCGGTGAGATGACGACGAAGGAGATTGGCAACTTCTTAGGTGTGTCGGTGAACACAGTGAAAAGTCGGCTGCGCCGCGGACGAGAGCGTTTACAAACGTCAGAATCCTTGGTGAGCAATGTACTTGGAGGTGTGCAGTTACCTGCCGATCTAACGGCACGCATTATGCGACAAGTCGCCGACATTAATCCAACGCCTCCACCGACTGGAAAACCCTTAGTGCCGTGGGCAGCTTTCGGTGCGGCGACAATTTTGTTTGTGTTACTGGTAGGCGTGAGTCATCAGTATCTTGAGCGCTTCCAAAAGCCGTATAGTTTCGACGCGAGATCTGAACCGACGGTTGAAATCATTGACGCGCCTATGGTCCTTGACGTTATATCAAAGCCGTCTATACGAAACCAGTTCGGTCGGTCTGCTGCACCTGGGAAAAGCGTTGGTGCTGGCACGCAGTTTTCCGAAGCAACTTTACGAACATATCCCGAAGAGGATTTACGCAGGTTTTCCACTGAGCAGTGGGCACAAACAGACGGACCCCCTGGCGGTCATGTCCACGATATCTACACGCTTTCTGATGGAACGACCTTCGCTTTTGCAGCAACGGGGATGTACAAATTAGAACAGGAAGCGACAGCATGGCGGCACCTGAACACGGGTATTCCGATAGATGACTTTCTGATGCCGATGGTAGGAAATCGCGGGATGCTCTATGTCGTCTCTACGAATGAAATATTTGCTTCGATGGATAAAGGCGAAACATGGAATGTGTTTTGCGTCTGTCCAAACGGAGAGGCTATTGGACTTATCATCACCGAGGAGACATACACGCAACATTCACCGACGGATATGACGATGTATTTGGCGTTAAAAGACGAGGGAATTTTCCGATCTATAGACGGCGGTGTTGAATGGGATCCAGTTAGCAATGGATTGACAGGCGAAAGGATTTCGGCAATCACTGCTGTTGGAAAGACGGTGTTTGCTGGCACAAACCGCGGTCTCTACCGTCTGGATTCAGGTACTTGGCGGAAATTGCCGGTAGGGGACTCAAGAACTGTCTACTCCTTGGCAGTGCTTGGCAGTAATCTCTATGTCGGCATGGGACCTGATCTGTACGGATTGACACCAACGGATGCGAGATCCATAGTGCCAAAGGGCGAGCCCAGTTCAGGCAGGATTTATCGATCAGTGGACTTGGGAGCATCGTGGACTGAAATAACGCCGAAAGATGGATATCGCGCGACGATGCTGCCCTCTGGGGTCCGACTTTTGACAACAGGTAAAACACTCTTAGCGTTGGGTTCCAACGAATTTCGATCAACAGATGGCGGAGACACATGGACAGCTCTCGGAATTGACACGAATTTATTTATGCTTAATCGTTCACCCGCTGCGGTGGTAAACGATAGAGTGTTTTATAAAGCGGGTGCTTTTGGCATTCATCGCACAACGGATGGCGGTGAGTCGTGGCATATATTTATGGACGGCGTGTTGGGAAGATGGATAAATGATTTGGTTGTGTTCAACAATAAATTATATGCATTTACTGGGGAGGAGGTATATCAGTCAACCAACACTGGCCGGTCTTGGAAAAAAGTACGCGTGGATACTGAAACGGTCTCACGGAAATCCGTAAAGCCAGATCTGTCTCGTATTGATTTTGATTATAGCTCAAAGTTTCTGATTGATAGCGGGATCCTCTATTTTATTTCTCCGGAAGAACATCACTTGCGTATTTCCCGTTTATCTGAAGACGGCGATAGCCTAATTCCAATTCAAGCCACACCAGTTTTTGATACGGAACGGATGAGAGAGAATCAGTTGTCTGAGACGACGCGCCTTGTTGAAAGGTGGGTAGAAGTCAAGGCGTTTGCGATGAGTTGCGGTGTGCTCTATGCGGAATACAATCGTAGACTCTTTAAGTGGAGACCGGGTGACGCAGTGTGGACGGACACTGAATTGATAGACCTTGGTAAATTGTCTGATGACAACCGCTTTGACAAGGGATTCAAATTAGCAGTCTCAGGAGAAACTGTATACGTCGGGAAACGGGAGGGTCACCTGTTTCAATCGCTTGATGGAGGCAGCAATTGGATAGATGTTACACCGAACTTGCCGCTCGGCTTTACTTCCTTCAAAGAAATTGTCTTTGCCGGTTCAACGGTTTACGTCGCGACCGAGGCGTCTTGGTCTCAGAAACTGGGGAACACTGGCGCGTGATAACGGACAGAACAGGGAGACCTATTATCATAAATCAATTCGTTATGAATCATTTTGCTGTGACGGGTCCCAGAGTTTACGGTGTGGGAGATACAGGCGTTTACGGTTTGGATACGGATGGACGTTGGGATCAAGTTGCTTCAGAAGTGCTGGGCGAGGTTGTCTCTCTTGGTATAATGAATAACAGACTCTATAGTGCCACTAAAGCGCATGGGATATTTCAGATATCGCTTGCGGCGGAATAATAAGGGGATTTCCACATAAACGCATGTGGAATTCAACGTTGAATTGTGTATTTTAGAATTATTGTAAGTCCGCCTGACAAGAGTGATTCTTAGGATTTGGGTCAAGCGGTTCGGAATTAACAAGAAAGATAGAAAATTAGAATCAAGGCGAACTGTAGGTATGAAAAATCTACAAAATTTGCCAATTATTGCTTACCTCAAAAGGAGACATGTAAATGAACAACAGACACCGGGTCTTTGTCAGCTACTACCATGCAGAAGATCAAGACTATAGGGAACGATTTGAACTGCTGTTTTCGGATATCCATGACATCATGGTGTCAGAATCCGTTGAAATAGGCGACATTGACCCAAACCTCAAAACGGAGACAATCCATCAAAAAATCCGAGATGAGTACCTTCGAGATTCCACAGTGACAGTCGTGTTAGTAGGTGCCCATACATGGCAACGAAAATTCGTAGACTGGGAAATCGGTTCCAGCATACGCCAAACACAATACAATTCCCGTTCCGGACTTTTGGGGATTATATTACCGACGTACCCCAGACCACCCGGTAAGCCTACCCATTATTATCCTAACACAACCCCTCCGAGACTCTACGATAATATTGAATGCAGGTTCGCAACAATCCACAATTGGAGTGATGATCCAGATACTGTGCAGTCGTGGATACACGAAGCTTTCAAACGGAGAAACGAGAATCCTCCGCCCGATAACTCTCGTGATTCGTTCAAAAATAATCGATCGGGCGAAAGGTGGTCTGATTAAATGATGGAATTTGATCCAACCCAACTTAGTGCTTTGGTTTATCCTCTTATAAAACTGGGGGTGACTTTTAATGAGAAATTCCTGAATACAAAACGAAACCCACATCCCATAGGAAATGATCGAAAAGCGTCGTGGGATCTGTACATTGAAATGGTTACTCGAATTACCACACAGCCCTTGCCTCCAGAACATGGCGATGAGAAGATCGCATTAGATAGTGTGTATTCGCTCTTTCCAACCACGCGAGAGATTCTTCTTGCCCAAGGTCCAGACTGTGTAGAATTTGCTCAGATCGCGATCATTATCCTCAATCAAGAGGTGCGTCCGTTTACGGCAAAGTGGCACCGCAAAAGTCTGGCAGGTGCTTTTGATGATCCCGCGTTATGCATCGAGTTCCGAACCGAACTTGAATCACTTCAAGAGATTTTGCGCGCGTACATGCGAACGCTTGCAGTACTTGCTGGTATCGAAGATATAAGTAACTTGTCTAAGACAGAACAGGAATAAAAATAATGCTTACAAAAAACCTTTTTGAAGTCGGACAACGTAGTTTTGATCCTGACATAAAATCTGTCGTGTTCATCTCTTACAGACGCAAAATTTGTGATATGCAAATAGCCCTGAAATGTGCAGAAATATTAGAGAATAATATTAGAGAATATAGATGGACTACACTATTGGTTAGATGAGCATGACAAATGCATGGAGCATGCCCAAGCCGAAAAAGATGATGTCAAAACCGCTCTGTGCATTGAGCAGGGATTAGATGTCTCTTCTGCTCTATTAGGTGTTATCGGCCCAGGAACATTGGATTCCCCGTGGATCCCTTATGAAATCGGGGGTGCTCGCGGACGACAACGATACGCGAAACCCTTTAACACGCTGCCATCCGCGCCACACCCCCTTATCGCTCATTTTATACATGATGTAGATATCAGCGAAGTGCCTGCCTTCGTCGCGCTCGGTACCCCGCTCCGGTGGCTTGATGAAGTTGAGATATGGGCACAAAGCATCGCTGACATCTTAGGGGAAAAACATACACCCGTGCCGGTTTACGAAGCGAAAAACATTCAAGACCGATATGGGATACAAGATATCTATGAGAAGAATACTCGACTTTTGAAATCGACACCTCGGTAATGGATACTTCGGTGAGGAAGCGCGTTCTTGATAAAAAATTTCTTACAAACGCGCAACTCACTGAAGTCGTTTATATTTTAATGTTAAATAGAATATTCTGTCCGCGCATTCTCAAGATTATGCCGCTTGTTTAGGAATTAATTCCGAGGCTCCAAGAGCCCATAAACTGATAAAAGAGGAGAACTAAATCCATTCAGCTTACCTATCAGCTATAACGAGGTTTATAGGCGATAAGATTGGCTGTTCGTAACGACATCTTAAATACGAAAGGGACGAACCTAAGGTTCGCTCTTACAATTTTTTTTGAGCGTAAACACAGATCTTTTGGCATTTATGCACCCTTTCTCCTGCAAAAAGGTGTCTTAAATTTTAAACGGAGCTGTTTACCCATGTTTAAAATGTTTTACGCATTATAAGGTTAAAGCATTACCGTTTTTCAAATATGATGAAAGGAGATAAACTCTAATGCAGACTCATGTAGTCCAACTGACGAAGCAACGTCTCAGCGACTTCTTCGTCAAAGAAGATGGGCATGTTGCCCACAAAAACGCTTTAGCTGCTGGTACTGTCGCAGCGGGAGCGATTCTTGCGTCACTGATGCTCACACCCGATGCACTCGCATGTGACACAATCTCATGTGGGGATGGTTATTGTTCCACAGACGAGTGGACCGGTTGTTGCTCCGGTACCAATCAAGGCGGTCATCTGGAGCACTGGTGCTGCTAGCGCGGTAAGCCTTTACGTGTTCCATATAAGCGAGGACTTATCAGTTACGTCCAATCGTTTTTGTATAAGTCCTTGCTTTTATAGTGGGCAATACAGAAATAACTGAACGTCCTTATGTCGAATGCTTGCTTTGCCGACGAGGAAGAAGACAAAAATGAGAAACCGACACATCCTGACCTGCCTCTTTTTGCTTACATTCATCCCGTTGAGTGTGAAAGCACTTCCACCCCCTTCACCGGCTAGTGGAAACTATTTAGCACTTGACGGGGTCGATGACTACGCCGTTTTGGATTTTGAAACATTCGGCACACTTTTACCGGAAGGCACGGACGAATTCACGATAGAAGCGTGGATATATCCGACCACACCGCCTGCTGATGATATACACGCAATGATTCTCAGCCAACAAGTCAAGATGGATGTGGTCAACGATGTCCATGATGGGTGGGAGAACGTAAGGAAGAAACTCAAGTGGCAGAAGGGAGATTTATTCCTAAGAATGCAAGCACATATTATAATGAAGAAAAGGGTTGTGGGGACATCCTACCACCCGGTAGTCCTTTCACCAAACCAATGGCATCACATCGCTTTTCAGGCGAAGGAGGGTCAGACAACAACAATTGTCAACGATGTCGCACACATCTCCTCGCAAAGCATAACGCTTGCACACGATCTCTCAAGCCTCGAGCGTCCAAAGGATTTTACACTTGGGGGCTTTGGAGAGAAAATTGGTTCCACGCGTCACACTCACTTTTGGGGTGCTTTTGCGGGATATATTGATGAGGTCCGCATCTCGACGGTGGCGCGTTACGATGTTGCTAAAGAAGGTTTCACGCCGCGCGACAAGTTCAAGAATGACGCGAAGACCGTCGCGTTGTGGCATTTTGATGAACCGGGGGGAACAACGAAATTCTCAGACGCATCAGGCAACGCCTATCATCTGGAAGGTAAAAATGGCGCGAAGACTGGTACCCCACTGAAAGTCAAAGCACAATGATTGGTAAGCAGTTCTCGGCTTTCGATAAGTTTGTGATACGTCAAAAAATCTGTGTCCGTGTAAGCAATGTTAAAGACGAAAGAAAATAACTGTCTACCAATCGCTGTAGGCTAAGAATGTACTTGATAACCACTAAGCACGGAGGAATAATCAATGTTAAGCGTATTTAACTCTAAAACAAGTATCATTATTGGCTGCGTTGCGTTCATTCTTTTGCAGATGCTAATATTGTCTTTTGCGGCAGCGGATTGGGAACTCGTCACTCAGCTCCCGACGGAGAGAGTGAATTTCGCCACAGCCGTTGTGGATAATAAAGTGTATCTTATCGGTGGCAGCCTCAATGAAGACGTGAGGGCACTTCCTCCAATAGTTCCTGGACCTTTTGGACTTTCAACCGTTGATGAGTATGATCCACAAACCAATAGGTGGCGGCGACGCGCAGACATGCCAACGCCCCGCCATGGTATGAGATCTGCGGTAGTCGACGGGATTATCTATGTCTTTGGAGGGTATAATGCGAAAGATAACAAAATTTGGAATATGAAACTTATCCGTCACGTAGAGGCATACAATCCGAAGACGAATAGATGGATCAAGAAAGGAAACATGCCAGTTTCTCGTATCGGCTTTGATCTGGGTGTGATTGCTGGAAGGGTCTATCTCATTGGCGGTTCAACGGGGGTCGGCGCGGAGCATGAAGTAGCGATGTCCCGGGTTGATGTCTATAATCCGGCGACGGATATGTGGGGGAAAGCACCGGACATGCCGACTCGCCGCGACCCAGATAATGTGGCTGTCGTCAACAACAGTCTTTATGTCATTGGCGGATGGCCACCCGCAGCCGCGGGGCGGCAGATCCTAACGGTCATTGAGGCATACGACCCCATAAATCATCAATGGGAAAAGAAACAGGATATGTTAGCTGCCAAATTTGGGTTCTCGACAATTGTTATTGGAGATGAAATTTATCTGATTGGAGGTGTCCCTGGGCTACACATACCTCGTCAGTATTTAGCGACAGTGGATGTGTATCATCCACGGACAGAGACATGGCGCGATATTCCATCCTTGCCCGTGCCCATGCGCCCTTTTGGTGCAGTGGCGGTCAACGGCAAGATTTATGTTTTCGGCGGTGTTGGAGAAGGGTGGGAATTTTTTCCAGACGTTCTCGTCTTTGATACTGGTTTTCGTGCTGTTGAGGCAACAGGTAAACTGCTGACACGCTGGGGTGGAGTCAAAGGTGAACCGAAGAACTAACCCAGAAGCTAACACCTATTTAGAAACACAGAGGTTTTTTTGAGAAAATACATATTACTGACGCTGATTCTGACAGTTGTTGTTGTAGGGCCGTTTGTTTATCAACAATGGAGTGAAGCGAAAAGGTTACAACATATTAGAGAGACGAAACAATTCGCTTCTCAGATTCATGCGACATCTTTGACGGATTATCTGCCTCAATTGAAGCAGATGTCACCGGACAGTACGCCACTGCTTTTCTTCACGGGGAACACGCAAGCGCAGCTGGAGCCGTGCGGTTGCTTCATTGGGCAATCGGGTGGACTACCGAGACGGGCAAAAGCGATATCCGATATTCGACAAAACGGATTCTCTCCGCTGCTCGTGGATCTCGGCGGTGTTCAACCTTCTCAACTCCCAACCATGAAATCGCATTCCTTTGAATCCGATGCCGTTTCAACTAACAATGAGGTTCATAAACGAGACCAGCATCGCGTGCAAACCGCTTTTACAGCGATGGAAATGATGGGGTATGATGCGTTTTTTCCATTTGATACCGAGACGGAGATTATTCAAAATAGGAAAGCTGACCTATCTTTTACATTTTTAGATTCGGATTTAACCGAAGATTCTGACTCGTATTTGGTAGAAACAGTTGAAGAGAAACGGATCGCTCTGGTCGCATTGGACTTTAAGGACCCAGCGGAAATAGCGTCTGTCTCTGAGAAACTCAGTTCCCTTCTCTCTGAAATTCAAGAACGGTCCGATTTCGTTGTTGGATTGAGTCATTCTCCCCCAGAAGTCAATCGGGTGTTGGCGCGCGAATATCCCAGTTTTTCAGCGATTTTGAGTCCGTTTGAAGGTGAAACCGAAAAAGTTGGCGATGTCTTATTAGCGTATTGTAATGCCGAGGGGAAAACACTCGGTGCGTTGCTGCTAACTGATGAGGAAATGGACATTTCCGCCCAAGTTCAGCAGATCGCCCTAACCGATCATGTCCCCGACGATCCGGACATTAGGAAACTGTTGGATGATTTCTATCATCGAGTCGCTACCGACGGTCAATTGCAGACTGTTAGTCATCGTCTGTTTTCTTTCGAACCTTTTGAACAGGATGATACGAACAGTTATATCGGTTCTCAAGCTTGTCAAGAATGTCATCAGAAAGCGTTCACCCAGTGGTCGCATTCCTCACATGCGACAGCGTTTAACACGTTACGCACAGTCGGCAGGGAGTATTATCCAGAATGCATTACGTGCCACGTCACTGGATCGGGGTATGAGAGCGGTTACCAGATAGGAAATCCCGATCGCGAGCATCTTGTGGATGTTGGTTGCGAAACCTGCCACGGTCCGGGTAAACAACACGTATACACACCGCTGAAGAACAATATCCGGGGTCAAGTGCCTGAAAAAGTTTGTATGGAATGTCACACGCCAGAACATTCTCCAGGTTTTGACCAGTTTGTTGAACAGGTGATGTCTGAAGTGGATCACAGTCGTTCTCAGCCGAGCCTCAAACAGATTCTTGAGCAGCGCATGCGCGGACCCATGAAACCCGAGGTTGAACTTTTTGTGATGTCGTATTGCCCTTACGGTGTGCAAGCCGAGCAGGAATTACTCCCATTTTTTGAAAAGTATGGAGATACCATTGATTTCAAGTTGCGGTTTATTGTAAATGTAAATCAAAAAGAGACATCTGAAAAAAACGGGAGTGGAAAGATTGAATTTACAAGTCTCCATGGTGAACCCGAACTGATTGAGAACAAGCGACAGATGGTTATCGCCGAGTTGTATCCAGATAAACTCTTTGATTATCTGCTCTGCCGCGCGGATCACCTTAAGGAAGCGTGGGTAAATTGCGCAAAGGATGTTGGACTGGATGTCGGCAGGATTGCAGAAGCAGTAGAAACGAAAAAAATAACACTGGATCTTATTGAGGATGTCCAAAGGACAGAGGAGCTCAATATCAAAGGGTCTCCGACTTTGGTGATTGATGGACGAATTATTGACGGTAGCCTTTGGCGTGGAAGGGTAACAGGAGACTGTCGTGAGTAAAGGAGTGTATAGTGTTAGTCTGTCCGAAATCGACCACGCATCTACATAAATTCCGACAGGGAAACCACCGGATGTACGTCGCTGACCTGAACCAATGTGCTGTGTTGGAGATTGATAACATCACTTGGGATATCTTGGACCTGTGTCCATCATTTTCAAGTAAAGAAATCATAGAGGAGCTGCGGAAGAAATACGGCAGTGAGTCGGTCATTGCGGCATTAAATTCGCTAGCGGCGATGGAGCAGCAGGGACTTCTTTTTTCAAACCTCGAAAGCAGTTCACCGCTGTTAGAGACAGAAACTCCCCGGAAATTGAAGATCCTCGTCCTGCAAAGGAGTCCCTATGCAGCTGACATCACACTTGCAGCTGGAGGGGTGTCGGTTGCCCATCACAATCTCATCAAATCGCTGGAAGTTTATGCCTCTCTTGACGTGGTCGGTGAGCGCGACGAGAAATTCAGTGAGAATGTGCAAGGTATCAGGTTCCAATTCAACGATATGTCTGCTCGTTTGAAGTTGATGCAGCGCGATTATGATGGCGTGCTTTTAGAAAGTCATCCCGAAACGTGGTTTCTTTCGCTTATAGATTATATAGATGCCCCCTTTGTTGTTCCGCTTCATGCGGCGAAAGGCCACAATGGCGAAGGCGTTAACGCAGGATTGCTCTGGTATGCGGCGATGCGCCCTTTTGATGCCTTTTGGGTGCCAACGAACTCGGTAGAGCAGCTGTATAGCCGATTCGTCTTTGACACGGATATTTTTCATACCATACCCTACGGGGTTGACCCGAACAGATTTCAGCCCTTGGACAAGCAAAAAGCGAAAAATGAAATTGCAAAGGTGCTCAATGCACCTCAAATCGCTACTTCACCCGTTGTCGGTTTCTTCTCAAGGTTTCAGCCTGAGAAGGGGGCAGGGGTTTACATAAAAATCGCAGAACGCCTGCCACATGCGTGTTTTCTGATGACTGCCCCAATGCTCAATTTCTACGGGCACCAGCAACTCCCTCCGAACCTAATTTGCGCCCCACAACAACCACGAGACCAGCTCGCGCGACTGATAAATGCTTTCGATGTTTACTGCTTTCCATCAATGGTGGGTGAAGAGACATTTGGGCTCGCGCTCTTAGAGACGATGGCTTGCGGAGTACCACCCGTTGTGCCATGTCTTGATGGGCTTCCTGAGGTTGTTGGGGACGCGGGAATTATTGTGCCAGCACGGGCTTATGACCATGAAATTGGGAGTTTCGCTGGAACGGTTTCACCGGATGCAATGGCGGATGCCGTCAATAGCCTGCTCACCGATGAGAAGGCACGATTGGCATTAGGACAGAAGGCAAGAGAACGGGCACTGACTTTTACGTGGGATAAAACCGCACAGAAGGTTATTGGGTTGTTCAGGAAACTACAGCGAATTCAACAGTTGGAGAGTGGGTATAAACGGCACTTTGCTATCTCTTTCTCTCCTTATTTTAACAATCGTCGGAGACAAATTGAAAGTCGATCAATACTAAATAACATTACTACCCAAAAGGAGAGACCGCTGATGAAGGATCGCTATGCCCAACCCATAGCGGAGGGTTTGTCATTGACACTCCTTAAAAAACACAGCCGACATGAGGTCGAAGCCGTGCTACATCATCTTTATGGTCGGGAGAGAGCTGAACTGGTTCTCGAAAAGGTCTTTGGTTTTGAAGAGGCTATAAACGGATAGAGGAGCGTTAAGAATGATCCAATTCCCTCGCAATTTGCATAACTTGCATCAGTTCAAACGCAATGGCGAGCAATTTGTTGCCGATCTGGATGCCGGAGTTGTTATCCCAGTGCCTGAAGTTGTCTGCGATGTCTTGAATGTCTGTGGTGCTTCAGAGACAGATGTCGTTATTGAAACCCTTAGCGACAAACATAGTCGTTCTGAGGTCCTTGAGGCACTCGCGTTTCTCGCTAAACTTTCGGAAATGGGGATTCTGTTTTCGCCGGATCCATCTAACAGTGGACACCCTCGGTGTCCTGAACGATTGAAAATCTATATAACACCAAGTGTTGCCGAGAGTAGAGATAGGACACCTTTCTTATTGAGTGCCGCGAATCATCACTTGACAACACTGTTGGCAGTGCATGCAGATGTTTATTTGGGACTGCCTGAAACACTCAGTAATTACCAAGAAATTGCAGAAAGTTTGCGAGCTGAAGGGGTTCAACCGATTTTCTTTAGAAACGACCGTACGTTTTCACCGGCAAAGTTTATTCCAAAGGACTGTGATGGCATCCTCACTCTATCACCACTTACCGAGGGAGAACAGGTCTTCCTAAAATTTAATACAATTCCAACTGTCCTCCGTCTGTCCAGTGAGGCTTTGATAAGCCATAAAGCGAGAAACACGGCTCTTGAGAGATGTGCAGCGTTGAAACATTTCGATGCCTTTGCGTGTGATGCCTCGTGGACACAGACCTTCTTTGCAGATTTCGTTCCCGATATGCGTATTTTTCATCATATCCCTTACGGTGTTGATACATCTGTTTTCAAACCGATGGATAAAACAGCGTGTAAGCACCAATTGTCTCAAGCACTCGGGAATGCGGAAATTTTGCAAAAGCCGTTGGTGGGAGTTGTGCCAGGGCTTCATCCGCACGAAACACTTCGCTTTATGCAAAAACTACGGTCTGCAAACCCTGATCTCAACTACCTTGTGATTCATTCCAGCCTGATGGACGATTTCACAGGTGATGGTTGTGTCAACTTCTTTAATATTGCGTCTCAACAAGACAAAGAGGCAAGTCCCTTCATCTTTAATGCTTTAGACGCATTGTTGTTTCCCACAATTCTCGGGGCATCACCGCTACTCCTACTTGAGATCGTTGCATGTGGTATTCCAACGGTTGTTTGGGGGAATTCTGTCCCCAAAGAGATGTCAGGTGCTTGCCGATTCGTTCAAGTTGCCCCAAGTCTTTTTGACCCAGTTCAGCTACCAGTTGAAACCATATCGCAGGAACTCAAATTTCTCTTTGAAAACCCTGACGAGCAGAAACGTTTAGGGCAGGAGGGATTAGAGGCAGTTTCAATTTACACTTATGAAGCAGCTGTCCAGCGAATCCTCAACTTATTTAGAGAACTTCGCAGTCGTCCGGTGCGCCAATCTAATCCCACGAAACTTCGTCTGCTTTTTAGGAAACATTACAATTTGGTATCTGGTGAAATTGAGTCGGAAGCATTAGTGTTATCAAAGGTGCCATCTGCTGTTGATGTCGAGCAAGGAATTGCCATGTCTCTATTGGAGGAACATACTCCCATGGAGATCAGAACTGTGTTTCAGTCTATATGTCAGGAACCCGAACGTGTGGAAAAAATCTTGGAAAGTCTCCTCTGAGATTTGGGGAGTTAGAATATGCTAAGTTATCAAAATCTATCTATTGTGCTGCTTCTACTCTTTTGTCTATCCGCGACTTATACAGACTTACGAGAAAGAAAAATTAAGAATTATTGCAGCTACGGTGCTATCTACGCCGGGATTCTCTGTCAAGTTATCTCTGTTTTGTCGGGAAGTAGCCCGCTTTTAGGCAGTATAGCGACGCTTCTGGGCGGTTTCTTCATCGTTCTGGCACTTTATTGGTTCGGCATCTTCGCCGCCGGAGATGCTAAACTGATTTGGGGTGCCTCTCTGTTGATGCCGGTGGGGTTGTTTACCGAAGCAAACGCGTTTGCTCAATACACACCGATGACCCTGATTATCAACATCTTCGTCCCTTACTGCCTGATTCTTGTGGCGTATCTGTGCATCAAAACCAAGATGCATCAGAAATGGGAAGCATTTGTGGAAATTTTCCGGCAAGAAAACTTTCGTGAACAGATTTTTGACATGATTTTTCGACTCATTTTTCTCCTTGGGCTGGGACAGCTTATTATGCTCTCGCTGGACTGGTTGGGGATTGAACTGGGGTTTTGGTATCGGTTATTATTGGTGTTGTCTCTGTATTTTATCCTCAGTCACTATGTAGAGAAATTCGGTCTGGAAAGGATCCGGAACTATGTTGTTTGTGTCGTGTTGATTGGGCTGATGGTTATCACAACGTCTTGGACGCTGAGTGCCTGGTCGGCAGCTTACGTCCCGCTTTTGAAAGTATACCTTGTTTATATCGCTATCTTCTTCTTTGGGAAACACTTCGTTCATAATTTAGACAGCATGGTGTTAGATAGGGAGATAGACATCTCTGATTTGAAAGAGAGAATGGTCCCTGCCGAACAAATTGTTAAAATTGAAGGTGAGGATGGGGAACTCGTTTATAGTAAACAAGGGTTTGCACTCCCGAATGTATTAAACACAAATATTGTTCTCGGGACGTTACCTGGTGGGGTGTCAAAAGAGAAAGTAGCCGAATTAAAGCAGTTGGCAGAAGATGGCAAATTTGCGGATTTTGACAACAAAATCCGCATTCAACGCTCTGTGCGGTTCGCGCCTGTGATCTGTCTGGGGGTTATCTTGACGCTTCTGTGTCGAGGCCCTTTCTTCACGTTTTTTTAATAAATGCGTGTTCAATTGTGATTGACCATTATTAGGAAATTTCCGTTTTTCAGTAAAGGTCCGAATATGCAAAAATAAAAAAGGAGGTATGATATGGCGAAATCAAGAGTTTTTTATATTTTCACAATGCGAGAAAAAAAGAAAAAGAAGGATTTGAAGAAGTTCCTTGAAACTGAGTGGCTTCCTGTTCTACGAAGTGCCCCCGGGTGCTTGGAGGTTGAATTATTGGATACCTACCAAGACCGGGCGGGCTATTGTGTCTCGGAACTTTGGCAAAATAAGGAGATACACCTCGGAAGCACGGCGGAGTTGTGGCGTGAAACGCACACGCGTCTCATGAAAAAAGTTGCAGAATACGCCACGATGGAATTTGTCTGGAATTGCACAATTTTAGACCCTTAAGATTGGAAACGTTATGTTTCCTATCTGAGAAGGTTATTACCTAAGATCTCTTCATCAAAGTGTACAACGATCTCTTGACGCGAAAATATCTGATTCGGTTTATTGGGTGGCTGTATTTATCGCGAAATTAGTTCCTACGTAACAAATCAGCGATGTAATCGCTGGAGGATGTACTGATGGGAGTAGAAAAACGATCTTCCTGCGCTTGTTATATATCTGAGCGGCGTGAGACAAATACAAGCGAAGATGGCTATGAACGCGTGAAAAAAACGTTGGAAAAACTGCCAGAGAGTGAGAGAACGGTCATCACGCTCTATTATCTCGGCAAACTGCCAACCAAAAAGATTGGGGGATACTTAGGTGTGTCAGGGACTGCAGTTACAAGGCGACTTCAAAAGGCGCGAAGACTTTTACGAGAGGATGAAATGCGCCTCATTCAAGAAGTACTCGGCAGCGTGCAGATATCTGCAAGTTTAGTACCCAATATTATGCGACAAGTCGCTAATATCAAACGGAAATCCCTTTCAGTTCGGAAACGGCTCCTCTTTATTTTTTCAACGATTTTGGTAATCGTAATTGTAGGTGGCTTTGTATTCAAACTGCTATGGTAGTTTTTACAATTGTTTAGACACTCCGCATCGGCGAGGTTTCCTAACCTCGCCTATCCCTAAGCAGCAACTTCATCCTGAAAATCCTAAAATCCCGCCAATCCTGACTCTGACAGACACCAACTAACCGTTATCTGCTAACAGCGAACCGCTATCTATAATCCGCTGCCAAAATGTTTACCCGCCTGTCTTGAGATTTTTCTTGACTACTCGCAACTTTTCGTGTAAAATTCTTAAAGTGATATTTCTCAAGTTTACAGTTTCTTTATCCTGTTAGAAGAACGACTTGGAAACTGACGAGGGAATGGTAGATTTAATTTTAAGAACGTAAGAAGGAAACGACAATGGCGGTTTTCCTTGGTTTAGACATCGGAGATACACGCATTGGGGTCGCAATCAGTGATGCGCTTGGCGTTGCGGCGCACCCGCTATGTACACTAACTCGAAAAAATCGCCAGGTGGATCTAATCGTTATCTCAGACCTCGTCTCTATCCACGAGGTTGAACGTGTGATCATTGGTTTACCTATTTCACTTGACGACTCGCTCGGTACGCAGGCAGAGAAGGTTCAGAAGTTTGCGAAACGCTTGGAAGGTGTACTTGACGTTCCCATTGAGTTTCAGGACGAACGCTTCACGACGGCTGAAGCGGAAGCAATCCTGCGTGAACTTGGCAAGGACGCGAGAGAACAAAAGGGGATCATAGATGAGGTGGCGGCGGTGCTTATCCTGAAAGATTATATGAATCGCTGTCAGGAGATCGCTTCTCCAGCGTCGGTAGAGAACGCCTAATTTTCGTGTGGATAGTGGGTTATCGGCATGTCGCTCCTGTGAGAAAATGTTGACGATGGGAAGAATCGGAAAGATGAGAATAGCGATATTGATGTTGTGTAGCGTTGCTATTCTCTGTCTCATTGCCTCGTTGATAGGCGTGTTTTGGGTGTCTGCCCCTTCTTCCTCAGAAGCTGTTGTCAATTTCGATATACCGACTGGGAGCAATTCGCGAACGATCGCAAAACGATTGGCTGCAGAGAAGCTAATCCGAAGTGAACATGCTTTTCGTTTGCTTGTGCGACACAGGGAAATAGGTAGACGTTTGCAGGCAGGAACATATCTCTTGCGGCGAAACATGTCCCTGTCGGATATCCTTGATGAGTTAGAAAAAGGACAGGTTACCCTTGTCAGCTGGACGGTACCGGAAGGCTTAACGATGATCGCCATCGCTGAACTTTGGGAAACCAATGGCTTTGGGACTGCTACGGCGTTTCAGGAAGCCACCGAAGCCGATGGTTTATTGGAAAAGTATGGGATACCTGAAGACAAATCGGTGGAGGGTTATCTGTTTCCGAATACCTATAAGTTCGCGAAAGGCACAACCGTAGAAAAAGTTGTTGAAATGATGCTCGGTGAATTCGCAAAGCGGTGGATTGAGACGTTTGATGATGAAGCGCGCGATTTGGGGCGAACCCGCCATGAGATTGTAACACTTGCTTCGATTATTGAAAAAGAGGCACAGGTCAAATCAGAACGACCTCGGATTTCGAGCGTTTTTCATAATCGACTCAAACGGAATTGGCGGCTTCAGGCGGATCCAACCGTGCTTTACGCCTTAGGAAACCCCGAACGTCTTTTGACGAAAGCGGATCTGCGTGTGGATTCGCCTTATAACACATACAAATATAAAGGTTTACCGCCGGGGCCGATTGCGAATCCAGGGATTGATTCAATCATGGCAGCATTGCGTCCGGGAAAAACAGATTATCTCTATTTTGTGGCAATAGGCGGAGGAAAACATCATTTTTCAAAGACGCTTTCAGAACATAATAGGATGGTGAGAAAAATGCGGCGTGCCTCTCGGAACCGGTAGTTGTTTACTCGGGTGATTGAGGTAACGACGTGGAAAGTGACAAAACAGAATGGCAAAGGCAGATTCACAGCAGACAATTCAGAATGAGATAACGATTACGGGAAAAGGGTTGATGTTAGGGGAACCTGTAACATTGACTTTGAAACCCGCAGCGGCGGACTCTGGGATTGTCTTTCGGCGTGTAGATATGGCGGACGCACCAGAGATAAAGGTGTGTCCCGAAAATTGGGCAGATATTCTGCCGCGATGTACCAGTTTACGCAGTGGTGAGGCAACCGTTAGCAGTGTGGAACATATCCTCTCTGCGCTTGGTGGCTTAGGTGTTGATAACGTAATAATCGAATTAGACGCACCAGAGCCGCCGGGGCTTGATGGTGGCGCGGGTCGGTATGTTGAAGATATTCAGGCGGTGGGGCTTGTTCCACAAGATGCCCAACGCGACTTTATTGAGGTTGATGAGCCGTTTTCACTTTCCACTGAGGATAGGCAGCTCGTTTTACTTCCGGCTGACGCACTGGAGATAACTTTTGTTTATGCGCATCCACAAACCAACCCCCAAGTCTTAACCCTTGAGATAACTCCTGAGTCTTATGCCTCTGATATTGCACCGGCTCGGAGTTTCTGTTTTGAGAATGAAATTGAAGCACTTCAGGCACTCGGTATCGGTAAGGGGGCAAGTTATGATAACGTCCTTGTTATCAATGAGATGGGTGAACCGAGTACACCGCTCCGATTTGAAGATGAGTTTGTCCGACACAAAATCCTTGATTTGATTGGGGATCTTTATTTGGCGGGTCGTCTGCCGAAGGCACAAGTTATCGCCATGCGGACGGGACATACGTTCCACGCTGAATTTGTACAGGCGCTTGCTGAAGCTGGACATCTTCAACAGGTACCCGTTCAAGAACCTATTGAGGTGATGGATATTTATGAGGTGTTACCGCACCGCCATCCGATGTGTATGGTCGATAGGGTCATTGAATATGAGAGCAAAAAACGCGCTGTCGGTATCAAGAATGTGACGTATAACGAGCCTATTTTTGAAGGACATTTCCCCACACAGCCTGTGATGCCGGGCGTGCTGCAGATTGAAGCACTTGCGCAACTTGCGGCGTGGTTGGTGCTACGGGACATCGGTAAAGAAGGTGAACTCGGCTATTTTCGCTCCATCAGCAAGGCAACATTTCGTCGTGCTGTTATTCCGGGGGATCAGCTTCGGTTGGAGATAGAGGTGGCGCAGTTAAGGAGCAGGATTGCACGCATCGAAGGGCGCGTTTATGTCGGAGACCAACTTGCTACAGAGGCGGAGCTCTCAATCGTATTAGCGTCTGTTTGAACCGTAGTCCTTATTATAGTAGATTCCGTAAATACATTACATTCTCAAACACCCGCGGTAGGTGCGGTTTCTAACCGCACTGATGCGACGTGTGAAATTAATTCTAAAATCTACTATAAGATTAACTGGCAGACCTTTTTGTATGGGATGGCGAGATTAGGAGGGAAATTTTGTGATAGAAACTAACATTCACCCTACGGCTATTATCTCTCCAAAAGCGACATTGGAAGAAGGGGTTAAGATTGGACCCTACAGTCTTGTCGGTGAAGATGTCCATATCGGGCGCGGCACTGAGATTGGTCCACATGTTCAGATTGAGAAGTGGACAACTATCGGTGAGGCATGCAAAATCTACTTCGGGGCGACCATCGGTAATGAATCTAAAGACCTGAAATACGGGGGTTGGCGGAGTTACGTCAAGATTGGCAACCGCAATACACTTCGTGAGTACGTCTCTATTTCCAGATCAACGTTTGAGGAGGGGGCGACTGTCGTTGGGGACAACAATCTATTAATGAATTGGGTTAACCTTGCGCACGACACTATCGTCGGGAATCGGACAATTATGGCGAACTTTGTCTCACTTGCCGGGCATGTTGTGATTGAAGATGATGTTCGATTGGGAGCGCATGCGGCGTTGCATCAGTATGTCCGCGTCGGTAAGATGGCAATGGCAGGTGGGTTCTCGAAGATTGTTCAAGATATTCCGCCGTTCGCGCTTTCTGCTGGACAACCGGCGCGGGTGCGGAGTCTCAACCAGATTGGAATTCGGACATCAAGGATTAATCCTTTATCCCAACTCACGCCTGAAGTGCTGGCGGCACTCAAAAAAGCGTTTCGTATTCTGTTCCGCTCAGGACTCCCGCTCAGACATGCTGTCACCAGAGTCAAGGAGGAGCTCGAAACGACCCCTGAAGTTGAATATCTACTCCAATTTATCGAGACTTCTAAACGTGGCATCGGATTTAGCCAACCGAATCGTTTTTTTAACGATTAAATCTAAATTAAAAGATGAAAAAACTCGGTATTATTGCAGGCGCAGGCGAGCTGCCGGTGCTGTTGGCACGTGCCGCTGTTGCTCATGAACGACAACCTGTTATCATCCAAATTACGAAGTCCTACGCGCAGCGTTTTGCTGGGATCACAGATGAACTTTACACTTATGGCGTTGGTCAGATTCAAAAGATTGCTCGGACGCTTCTTGATTCAGGCGTAAAAGAAGTTGTGATTATCGGGAAAGTCGAAAAAAATATTCTACTCCGCCCCTTCCAGATTGATGCGACCACCATCAGGATTTTAGTACAGAACCGACGTAAAAGACCCTCCGCGATTGTTAACGCTGCACTTACCTATCTTGAATCCGTTGGACTGACAGTCCTCACCCAAGATCAGTACCTCCACCATCTTCTCCCACAACCCGGCGTTTTAACGGCGCGACAACCGACAACGAATCAATGGGCAGATGTTGAACTCGGTATTCGGACCGCCCGCCAGATAGCAAACATGGATATCGGGCAGACGGTTGTCGTTAAAAATCAGATTGTGCTCGCTATGGAAGCCATTGAAGGGACGGATATAACGATTCAAAGAGGTGGCAACTTGGGGAAGAAGGGAGTTGTGGTTGCGAAGGCATCAGCGGAGCATCACGATTTCCGTGTTGATGTGCCAACGGTCGGGATGCAAACGCTAAAGGTGTTGCATCAGGTTGAAGCGAGTGTCCTGGCGGTGGAAGCACGACGAACTTTCGTTATGGACGTTGATGTGCTTGTCAAGAAAGCAGATCGGTGTAAGATCGCAATTGTTGCTGTGGAATAGCTATCAGCAATCAACAGTCAGCACGGATTGCTACGCAATCCTTTCAGCAGTCAGCAAAGACGCGAGCGTTACCGCATATCTCTTTTCTTTACTGATCGCTGAAAGGGTTTCGGAGAACCCCGGTGAATGCCATAAGGCATTCATACCGTTGATTCTGACCACTGAAAGCGTAGCGACCTGACGGCTATATAGCCATTACGCTGCTGCGTCTATAGCACTTGTTATCTGCTCTGTCGTCGGAAACTCTCTGGTTTTTAATTTTGAATAGAGCAGTGTTCCGTTTAACGAAACTTCAAAAGCCCCACCGCTACCCGGAATTAAATCGACAGTTATAACCCCGGCACCATATTTCTGTTTCAAGGCATCTGCCAAACTGGCTGCCCGTGGCTGGTAGTTTCAAGCGGTGCAGTATTCAATTCTCACTTCCATGGGGATTTCCCTCCTCATTCATTTTTTGACTTTATCTGTCAAACTGAATTCAATTGTTCCTTTTAAAATTCTATCATACATACTGGAAAATTGCAAATTTTTCGCGATTCGGGAGCGTTTTGTAGCATAAAGTGTTAGTTTGCGTCCGCGCGGTTCCCAAATCTAAGGCTATCTTAGAAAAAAACAAAAGGCTTGCGTTGTAAACACATTCGACTTATAATCTCTTTTAGCAAATCTAAGTGTCGCGAAGGAGAGAAGAAATATGGATGTTCGACTTAATGGTAAAGTCGCTGTGATTACTGGCGGATCGACTGGCATTGGTGCAGCAACGGCAATTGAATACGCCAGAGCAGGCGCGAAGGTTGTTTTTGGTGATATTAATGAGACAGATGCTGAGGAAACAGTCAGGGCAATTCGTGAAGCGGGTGGTGTCGTGAGGTTCCTACGTACTGATGTTATGGTCGAAGCTGAGGTGACAGACTTGGTGAAAACTGCTGATACAGAATTTGGCGGTATTCATGTCTTGGTGACTGCAGCGGGTGTGCTGCGTGGACCGGGTGTCCGTATTGATGAGTTTGAGACGGCGACTTTTGATTCGGTTATTGACGTGAACCTTAAAGGCACCTTTTTCGCACTTAAACATGCTGTTCCGATAATGAGGAGATGTGAAGATGGTGTTATTCTGTGTATTGCGTCAGGGGCAGGCGTTCGCGGTGGGAGTTCTTCAGTTGCCTACGGCTCCAGCAAAGGCGGGGTCAATGGGCTTGTGATGGTGGTGGAAAACCAGATTTCGCCAATCCGTATCCATACCATCTGTCCGGGTGGACTTGCGACACCGTTGAAGTTGGGACAGATCGCAGAATCAGCAAGACGCGAAGGTCAAGACCCAGATGCTGCTGTTGCCAATGCCCGCAAGTCGCTTGGGGATCCCGCAGGTGTTGCACGCGTGCTCACATTTCTCGCCTCTGACGCAGGTTCATACACACGCGGACAGGTTTTCACACGATAAATTTTGTCTGCTAAGAAGAGAACGTATAATCGAAGTTGAGCCATAGACTCTTTGAATAACGGTAGAAGATAATGGGAAATATGGCAGAGAAGAGTCCCCAGATGCTTAGATTTAAGAAGAAGGGGATAGAAGTGAACCGTTCAGCGAGGAAGTAACTCGCAAAAGCGATGAGGACAGTCGCTCCGTAGTTGAGGTACATCGCACCGATAAAATAGCCAGACTCTCGTTCAAACTTCAAATTGCACTGCGTGCAGTGGGTAAACATTTTGAAGAACGTTTGAAACAGCGCACCTTTACCACACCGAGGGCACTTCAGTCGAAAGCTGCATCGCAGCGTCCGAGTAAGGTTTTTGAAGGTGAATTTCATTTGGCGGGTTAGTAGGTGTTGTTGTCCCAAAAAACTTTGAAAGTCCGAATCAGTATTTTGAAATCGTTCCAGAAGGATAGATTCTCAATGTATTCGAGGTCAACAGAGATCCCGTCTCGGATTGTACCTTGACGGCGTGGGCTGAGCTGCCAAAGTCCTGTCATTCCGGGTCGGACGAGGTGGCGTTGATTTTCCCAATCTTCATAATTTTCGGCGAGGAATGGCATCTCTGGACGCGGTCCAACGAGACTCATTTCACCCTTAAGGACGTTGAAAAGTTGCGGGAGTTCATCTAAACTTGTTTTACGAAGCCATTTACCGAAGGGTGCGATACGTTTGTCGTCGGTTGAGCCGGGTTTTTCTGAATAAGACGGTGTGTCGATATGGAGGCTCCGAAACTTGTGGATGACAAACAGTTGGTTGTTTAGCCCGACCCGCTTGTGAGAGAAAAAGACGGGTCCGCGCGAGGTAAATTTGATTAGAATCGCAATTAGCACCATCAGCGGGGCAAAAAGAATGATGAGGAAAAATGATGCGATAGCATCAAACAGATGTTTGCCACGCTTTGCGTAGAAAGAGGAGAGTCGTTCCACTAGAGTTCCTGTTGTTCGTATTTTTGGCGAAACTTGCGAGCCAAAACTTGCTTTTAAGCTGTCATCTTGATGTCTGTGACTTTCGCCTACATCGTTTCCTATCCGATCTATGTTTCTTGATAGGAATGGCATAGTTAATTCCTCTAATTACAGTATAATCTTCGATATGACTTGTGTTGCTCTAATTAGTTCTGTTGGAGTTGTTCAAAGACATCAAGGTATTGTTGAGCGATGTTTTCCCAATTGAATCGTTTCCGTATTTGTTCAGGGGCACGGTGCCGAAAATCTTCGACCATCTCTGGGTTTTGTTCTAAAGTTAGAATTTTCTCTTTCAGCGATGCGACGTTTTTATCAAAGAGGACACCGTAATGCCCGCCTTCAAGGACTTCATCGTTGAACGGTGTATTCAGTGCCAGAATACAGTTGGAGTAGCCTAACGCCTTGAGAATAGAAGGGTTAATGCCGCCGAACTGATGCCCGTGAACGTAAGCGAAGCAGTGATGGTGAAGTTCTTTAATGTGTTCAGAATCGTCAATGTGCCCGAGAAACTTGACATTTTCGTTGGCAATACTTTTCAATTTATCTAAGAATTCATTTTCGAGTTTATTGCCTTTGTAATCAGCACCCCCGGCTATAGCGAGCTGCTTTTGACTTTTAGAGGCGACGAATGCCTCTAAAATCAGGTCAGCATTATTATCAGGGACAAGCCGACTGGCGATGAGATAATAGTTTCGGGATTCAAGCCCATAAGTCTCCAAGATTTCTGGATGCTCTGAAGGTTCGATGTTAGCACCGTAAGCGATATAGGTTGTTTCTGCGCCGAGTTCTTCGAGGTAGAGTCGCTTCATTTCAGATGCGTCAGTAATCACGACTGGAAATGCAGCTGTTGCCATTTTTGCCGCCCATTTGAAGTAGATAGCACCGATCCCTTTCCATTTTGGACGTAACCATTCCATTCCATCAACATTGATAACGGCAGTCTTACCTGCGATGCGGAAGAACCATCCAAAGGGACCATTGCCTGCATTCCACGTTAAAATGACATCGGATGCTGCAAATGAGGCGTGCAGGGTTGCCAGAAAACTGTGGCTGAGGGTACTGAACATCTTATGTTCTATACTCGGTAGGTAAACGAGTTTGATGCCCTTCCATTCCGCCGGTCTCTCTTTGAAGAGTGCCTTACGACAGTAAACGATGACTTCGTGTCCGGCTTCTACCCAGCGGGGGGCGAGTTCACCCATGATGGTTTCCAGACCACTATAAGTGGCAGGGAGCCCACGTATACCCAATACCCGAATTCTCATCCTTATTCTTCCCTCGTCCCAATACCCATCGCGAATTAAATCGTACTGTTAAAGCAGAATCTATCTTTATTTTACGTTAGGTTTTGTATATATTATACTCGCTTTAGACGTAAAAGTCCAATTTCTTTTAACGATGGGTAAACTGTGCGCAACGCTTTATGCCTTTTGATGATGGAGTGGCTATAAATCTTCATTTTTTTACCCCAGTTTGCAAGCCAAAACTTGCTATTCAAACTTACCATGGAATTCGAGTGAGGAATTTGGCTTCGATTTCGTTTGCATCTTCGTAGACATCCCAACGATTTCCCAAGTTCCGTCGCCATACACGCGCCCATTCGGCATAGAGTGAATATTTTCCGATCACGACCCAGTTAGCACCGACTGACAGACGATGCTCGCTTTGTGTGATTCCCGACAGAGGTGTCCATACATCGTCTTTCGGGGCATCTGCAGGATGTTCCTTATTAATATTGCCCGACCCGTGCCGTTCTAACTCATAGCCGAAAACCGTTTCAAGTCTGTCTGTCCAGCGGTGGCGCAGTTCTAACCAGAGATTGTCAGCATCGGAACCGATTTGATGTCCAATCGGTGTGGTAAAGTGTTTGTAGACATTTACCGGATTCACATGCGTATATGCGTATTGGTTGATAAAGGCATACTCGGCATGGAAATCGGTATCTGGAATACCGAAAGGATCTGTTAGATATATGCCACCGAGGATGCCAAACTTCGTATCCCAATGTTTAAAATTCGCTGCAGGATTCCCGTCATCGACCATCAGTTCGCCATAAATTTCAAAGTCGTCTACGGGGCGGAATCGCATATCGACACTCATGAGAACGTTGTCACCGCTGCCACCGACACGACCATCTGCGCGTGAAATCGGCTGCTCGTTGATGAGATAAATATTAATTGGATTGAGATACCCGGGCTCAAAACGGTTGCCGTAGACGACGACTTCAGAGATGCCAAAGCCAAACCTGTCCCAGAAATACCCTTCAACTCTGTGTCCAGAAATATACTTATCGTTGATGTCTGTCGCCATGTCTTCTAATATACCAGTGAAAGCGGTAAAGGTGACAGATCCGTAATTCGCTTGCAACTTAATCATGTCCATAGCTAACGGGTTTTTGGAGATTAGCAGGCTATCGTGGTAGCCGGGTCCCCATTGAAGCGTGTCTTGTCCAAGCTGCAGTTCAAACCACGGTAAATTAAATTTTAGATAGGCATTAATCGCCGTTCGGTTTTTGAGTCTACCCTCCGCCTGCCTGATTTTTGTTTCATCAGGGAAGAAATCGTCAAAAATTTCGCCGTATACGAATCTATGTGCTATATCAGTCGTAAAAGCAAAACTGTCTCTAACCTGCCCATAAAGGTGTGGATAGAGGGTCGTAACGAGCATGTTTCCTTCGACAGGCTGTTCATCGGATAGGTTATCAACGAGGTGTGTGATAACCCGTTGTGAACCTCTTAGATCGAAGGAGAAGCGATAGTCGTCACCTGCCATCGTCATCACGTGCAACCGTCCGCCCTGCGGAATTTCTGTAGCAGGTTTAGAAAATTCGCGAACTTCACGGTAGAATGCTAAGAGTGCATTTAGTCGCTTTTGGTCGATGATACTTAATCTGATTTCACCGTTTTCCTGTTTCTGATGGACTTCCAACAGATAGGACACAACCTGCTTGCGGGTGAGTGGTAACGACCCGCGCGGTATACCGGGCAAAACCCGCTTATTAAGTAAACGATGGATGAAGCGATAGGTTTCACGATTGAAGTCAGACAGTTCTGGCTTTAGCGGCACGTTAATAAGTGAAGCGGCTTCTGCCTTTTTAGGATAGGGAGGAATACAGAAGACTGTAATAAGGAAAACGGTGAAAAGTGTACACAAATTCAATTTCTGTTGTTTTTTTCGATTTCGCATAATACAAAACATAGGTAGTATCTAAAAACCTTTAAGCTTGAGTGCTGGAGAACTGTAATTCTTTCATAGTTTCATGGAAGATTGGGGCAATTTTCGGATGAATATCAAACGGCTTTCTTGCTGGCACGGGATGCAGCGTTTGTCGTGCATATTCACGGAAGGTGTTGTCTACTGGCAGTTCGCAGAAGTCGCATAACGCTGAGAGGGTTTCATCTGGCTTTGCTGTTAAGTCCTCAAAACGGACGAGATGCGTACAATCCGAAGAGGTCTCCATTAGATGGATCCCCGCGCGCATGGTGATTATCCATTCTACAGCGGCTCTATCCAAGTGTCGCTCGAAATGTTCAATTTTATCAGCAACTTCAGAGAGGGCAGGATCTGTTTTAACGAGTTGCTCGACCATGAGTCGCCACTTTCGGTCTTCGACCCCCCACCAGTCGTGTTTCTCTCCGTTGCGGTGAACGCCGAGTCGTTTTGACCAAGTTGCGATGGACTGACACGTATCCCATCCGTTACGGACAAGAAAAATAAAACGTGCGTCTGGAAATAAGGCACGCACAAAACCCACTCTGAAGATCAGTTCAGGATATTTATCAACAAGTCGTTCTGAACGGATTGTTGTCAGATAGGCACCGAACATCTGTGCCGCACGGCGGCGCATTTCGTCTGTCGCATCTTCAGCGGTGAGTCGGTATTTTGCGTCGTTTTGACTATAGTTTCCGATAATATCTTCGTGAGGGTGAATGAGATGCCATATCGCTTTCGGTTCATTCAGGTAGCCGACATCTCTGTGCATGGAGAGCACGATACCGAGGATTGTGGTGCCGCTGCGCCCGGTGCCTAAGATGAAGATCGGCTTTTTAACGGGTTTGTATTTACTATTGTTTGCGGCGACCTTTTTCAGAATAGAAAAGACGAGCGGATTAATCCAACGTCCTTTTGTCGTCACGGGTCGTCCTTCAAAGAAGGCGTAACTCATGAGGCGCGTGAGGACTTTCGTCGGTCGGGTTTTGATGTAGAGCGGATTTATTTGTGCGATCATTTTTTGGCGATTGGCGATTAGCGATTAGCGGTTAGCAAAGAGGTTTCCCTTAACTTGAGGCTCCGCTTTACAAATCGCTGTCCGCGAAAAGTCTTCTTTTTATCGTTTGCGGGATACTCTTCATACGATCAAGGTTAAAGAGGAACGCGCCTCCTAATTTCATAGGAAATGTTAATAGATGAAGTGCCAAACCCGCAATATTCGGCTGGATTGACACACGGCTATAGTTGTGTTTCTTCATAAGGGCTGCGGTTATGGTCTGATTAAGATAAATTTCAGCGGAACTGAGTTCTCCGTTCTGCCAACTGTGTGCACGGTGTGGGTTTATGCCGAGTTGCTCCGGTTTGTCCTCTGCAACGGAAGAACCGACCTGTGGGACTTGGAGCATCGTATCGGTATAGGCGATATTGGCAAAGTCACAGACACCTTTGACTGTCGTTTCGGGGTATGTAAGGAGTTCCTCAAAGTAGATAGAGGTGACCCGTTCATGATTCGCAAATTGATCTGCAGCGTTGACAGCGGTACGCCAAATATGGCTGATGGTGATTGGATGGTAATTCACCCAATCGCGAAACGTTTCTTTCATAGGCATATCGCTACCGCCGAGGAATCGGCGTTTCCATTTCCGCTTTTGGGATAACAATACATCGCGCGGGTCTCGGATCATGTTGATAATTCGTGCCTCTGGATAAAGTTCGAGGATGTCCTTGATGTAAAATACATTGCGTGGTGTCTGATCGCACGGGAGCGTTCTGCCGTTCTCGGTTGCTTCATGGTGGAGAAACGCTGAAAAAAGTTGTGCCGGTGTTTCAGGATATGCGGTTAAACCGTCAAGAAATACCGATGCCTCTTTTAAGAACCGACGCGGGTTTCCGTGCGTCCGATAGCCTTCCCGTTGGACGCAGCAGAGTGCTGCAGTGAGTTTTAATGCATTTGCTTTAGGCATCTCATAAGAAAAGGGTGGGGCACATAGTTGTCCGAAGAAATGGAGTTCGCCAAAGGTGTAAACGTCCGGATGTTGTCCTAAAATCCGTCCCATCATCGTTGTGCCACTGCGACTGTTACCGACAACAAATATCATATTTTTAACTATTAAATCTGGGCATCGTTCCACAATGTAAAGCTAAGACAAATTGTTCGCTAATCGCTCACAATTTCATTCCACGATGGTATCTGGTGAATTCCAACGCGATTGGGAAGATATAAGGTTTCTAAGAGAGTAGATACAGGATCTATCCCGGCTATCTCTTTATTTTCAAGATGCCGAAACTGTTTTTGGGGATAATGAATTCCGTTGCTTTCCCGTACCATTCCTGAATACGGACTTCGATTTTGCCGGATCCTTCCATTTCGGCATTGCCTCCATTTGTTGCCTTGAGTCTTTCATCGGCGACATAACGATACGTGATATCACCTTTGTAATACTTGCCGTCAATCACGATTTGTGGTGTGTGATGCTCGCTTGTGCGATTGCTGATGAAGATGGCAAGGTATTCCGTTTCATTTGCATCATTTTTTTTACCGACGGCTTGTGCTTGGATACCCGGCATCTGTTGCTTTGCATAAGTTAAAGCACCTTCAAGGAGCGGCGAATTTTCGATTGACACCGTAAACTGTGTGTCTGCCTGCGCAAATGCTTCACCGATGAGTTGAAAAGTCGGATAAACGGCACGCCGGATATTGTTACCGAAATCCGATTCAGGTTCGCCACCGTATTTCCAAAAAGTGCCAGGTGTTGGAGGCGTTATCGGCGAAAATACGGGAAACCCCTTCCCGGGACCAGCGATAACATGAAAGTTTGCCTGCGTGATGTTAGGTATCGATAGCAGTCTTAAGAAAAAATCGCCGGCATACATTGCATGAAGTTGTGTATTGGCGACGCGGTTCGCAGGATTGGCGATGTTCCATTCCGTTATCCACATCTCCTTGTTTGGAAATAGTTTTTGATAGTAGTCGAGAGCTTCTGCGACCCCGAAATGAATCCATCCCATGAGGTAGCAGCGCATCTCCTCTATCTCTTTTTTTTGAACGGCTTTGTAAGCATAAGCGTGAACGGTGTAAGCGTCGAAAAAGCTGCTGTCCGCTGCGAGACCTTCGTCCCATTTCCGTTGCTGTCTTTTTACCAGCCACCCTTCTTTGTGGAAACCGAGAGGCGTGGCACAGACGGATACCTTTATATTCGGGTTAACGGCTTTCATCGCTGCGGCATGTTTTTTGGCTTCGGCGATGTAGTTTTTGACTGTCTGGTATTTGTTGAGGTAGTGTGGCAGATAATACTCGTTGCCGAGTTCCCAGTGTGTAATTTGATACCCTTTGCTTTTGGCGTAGTCGACCCACGCTGCGCTCTCTTCGGGACTACCTGTCCATAGATTCACAACGACAACAGGGGTTATCTGTAATGTGTTACACAACTGCATAAAATCGTCAAAAGCGATTTTGCCGTTCCTTCGCTTCTGAAGTTTAACGTAATTGTCTTTGTTTCGTTTATTAAGTTTTGCGTTGAGCGTTGATGCCATTTCACTCTCAAAAAAGCCGCTGGCTTCCCAATGATAGAAGTTTCCTACTGTGCCGCCGGGAAATCGTAAGGTCTTCGGCATAAGTGCCTTGGTTAAATCGACAAAATCGGTGTCAAGGTACCCGTAATCGCCGCTCATCATATTTGTATTGAACCCGTGGAGGGCATGGCGGAGCGGTTGCGCAGCCTGTGTGCCAATTTCTAAACGGAATACTTCTGGCGGCGGGGCTTCCTCTCGGCAGCCGATGTTCAGAAATAACAATATCGCGACAGTTATTATGGATTGGATGGAAGGTTGGAAGAACGGAAGGATGGGAGCCGTACTTCTACTCTTCCACCCTTCCACTCTTGCTGCTATGCTGTGTAGCAGCCCCCATAATGGAGATATTTGTGTGGTAATCATAGCGTTATCCTCAGCGGTCTATAGGTTGAAAGCGATCTATCGCTGGCGAACATGAGTCCGGCGCAGAGCCAGAAATAGAATCCGTAACCTCGGAATTCAAGGGTTCGATTGAAGAAGAGTAAGAAGGCGGTAACGGCAACGAGGCAGAGCATGATAATTGAAATCTGCCGGGTCAGGCGCGACACAGCCAATGGTGTACTAACGGATCTCCTGTAGAGGTCTAAAGCGGCACGAAAGAGCCGGTAGAATATTAGCGCGAAGAAGCCTAATCCCAATAAACCGTAGAAGCAGAGAATTGCCACCCAATACACATCCTTGAAACCGTTCTTGCTGAGTATTTTCAGGAGGAAAGAGCGTTGGCTGGCATTAAGCCTTTCAATCGTGGTGTTTTGATCTGCGCCGTAGCCTAAGATAGGTTTGTTCACGAGAACTGTTGGGACGTTCCCAATTAAGGCACCGAGCCGTTGTTTCTGCGCGACGCGGACGTAAGAACCTGAAAATACACCTGTTACGTTCCCAATGAGCCCAACCCTCGCTTTACGAGGGTTTATGTACTCAAGGTTAAAGGGGTTTACTATTGCCAAGAGGATCCCAAAGACCATCGCGATGGATAATGCTAATTGAAGTGTCTTTTTCCAGCCGTACTGAAAGTAGAACCACGCGCCGCCTGCAAGGAGTGCCGAGAAGGTAGCGGCGCGCGAATATGAGCGCGCGATAAAGAAAAACAGTATCGCTGCGCCGAGCAAGTTCAGGTACTCCAGTCGCCTAATACGGGAGAGATAGATGACAAGGACGAGAATCATGAAAACCCCATAGATCACCGTGTCGCCTAAAGTTCCGTAGACGCTCCCAATTTCTCTGCCGAGTTCAAGCAGTCTGTATTCTTTTGTGAACCCACCTATGGTGAGTGTGGTTTCGCGCGGTAAAAAGAAGTTGAATGCAGCGGGGCCACCCGCCCACTGAATGATACCCGCACCGATTTGGAGGATACCAACACCGAGAATGATGCGTAAAAAGGTTCTGATGTGTCTCTCTGATAGGTTAGAATTCGCGACCAGATAAAAAAGAACGATGTATCGCGCAAATGGACGGATATTGTAAAGGCTCCCTATCAGTGGGGATCCGTTCACTAATATTGACAACAGTACGACGGTGTAAAATCCGATAACTGGTAAGTCGATTGCTGTTTTGACGAAAGGGATGCCTCTATAGAGTTTATGGATGACGAGTTTCCCGAAAGCCACGTAGATGAGCATTTCGCCGAAGAATCTTAAGTAGGAGTAAATGACATCGCTAACGGGTAAAAACTTCAGTATAAACTCTTCAAAAGCGACGTATCCTGTCAGAAAGTAGATCATTCTTTTAGTTGTTGGTTAATGGTTATAACCAATCCGTCAGGTCTCTATCCAATAATTCAGCTAATTGTTCGTTAAACGGTTTGAAGTACGCCATCTGTTGTTTGCGGGTCTCTGGGTCCAGCGGCGGCGGTGTCCAATTCTCATCCTTCTGAGGTCTTTCGTTCCAGTCGAGAACGGCTTTTCTGAGTTTGTAAGCAGCCGCATCCGGCACGAGTTTTCTAATGGCTTTTCTCAGTGGATTGCGGGATGCCAGAAATTGTGTAAAGAGGAAGTTAAATCCTTCCGAACGCGGCATAGTGGCTTGATTGTGTCGTTCCCCTATTGAAGGTTTGAAATCGTCACGGATACCGATGCGGTTAAAGAGTTGTTGGCAAATACCTTCGGCATTTTCTTTTAAGTCGTCGGTTAAGAAGCAGTGGACCTGATTTCGCCCGAATTGATCTATCAAATTTTTGACGTGTGGGTAATAGATGCTGTTGTACTGGTAGACACACTGTCGCCATTTAAACCGGTCTTCGTTCAGGCGTGCTTTCTCAGTGGCGAGTGCCTCTTCGTAGGTTTTGATGTTTTCCCAACCTCTCCGGCGCGCCCACCAATAGGCGGAATAGGCACGGGCAACGGGTTCCCGTAAAAGCACAACGAGATGTATCTCAGGATTGTGATCGTAAATCCGTTGCATAACCTCCCGGAAGTGCATCACCATCACGTTCTTGGCAATGAGTGGTTTATCTGCGATTTTCTCACCTGCAAAGTACTTCGCGAAAGCCCGGTCATACCCTTGTGTGTATTCGTGTTCTTGAAGGAAAAAGGTCATCTCTGACTGTGCATGCGTATGGATATCTGGATGTTGTGCCAAGTAACGGAGGAGTGAGGATGTCCCCGATTTTTGCGCGCCAACAATCATGAGTTGGATTCTTTTTGTCATAATTTTTTCCCGATCCTGCTCTCCCTTCCAAAATCCTCATAGAAATTAAAGAGACCAGGGTAAAGGTTTCCCAATTAATTCACTAAGGGCATGAATATCAGATTTGTAATAGGCGGTCAAACGGCATTGCGTCTCTTCTGACATCTGAATTTTCTTTTCAGGTTGCGTGTTTAGACGGAGATAGAGAGGTTCAATTGTTTTTCGGATGCTCCGCAGCGGTGTATGGATGATCGGTTTGTTATGCGTCCACTGTCGCAGTCGGAATCGGAAGTCTCGGTATTTCCGATGCAGTTCAGAGTTTCTCATATTCTCGGATCGGTTTGTTACTTTAAAGGCGTAATCTTTATAAAAATCCGTATCTATCTCGGCAAAGCTGCACAAATCGGTCATAACGTTCAACGGTTGCGCCGCCAATTCCTCATAAAAAAGGATGTGGATGCGCGCCGGACCGAATAAATTAAAATAGGGTTCCAAATAGGTAGTATAGCAGCCTTGTTGGAGTGTTTGCAAGTACTGTTCTTCCTGCTGCCCAGCGGCAAAGAGCAGATCAACATAAGCGTCGAAACTTAGGGTTTGTGGCAGTTTGCCAATTTGCTTCCCGAACCGATACCACGAAATTAATCTTGAGATGGGTTCCCGAAGGCTGAAGACTAACTTTACGTGCGGTAGGGACGCTGCGATTCGCTCACGCGCCTTATCGCAATACAGGTAGTCTGGTGTTGATTCAACCCGTAGCTGCTTTTCGTTAGGGTTAGGAAAGAGGCGATTGTATGCTTCTACATCTCCTTTGTATCGGTATTTTGAAGGAAGCGGATAATCGGTACTGAGGAAAAAACGGGTCTCTTTATAAGTGGCAGCACAGGTAGCAGGATGGTCAGCGAGATAGGTGAATAGCGACGTTGTTGCCGCCTTCGTCGTGCCGCCTACAATAAGATAGTGATAATCTCGAACATTTTTCATTCCCATCTCATTTATCTCTTTTTCTTTCTTATTGGTGTCAACCATTAGTAAGATTAGTTTGCAGTGGTTAGCAAGTTGTGCTTGCCACGCGCTGATCGCTGACTGCTGACTGCTATCTAAAACCAAGAGACCTTTGTCTTTCGGAGGAGGCGCGTCAAATTTCCGACGGCGAGGAGTGCCGTAATTGATACAGCGAGCGCGACCCCTGTGAGTCCCCTCATTTCAATCAATCCATACGCCGCGATGAAATTAAGAAACGCCATCATTACCATATTTGCGAAGATGTGCTTGTAAGCCTTTTGTGCGTAGAGTCCAGCATTCAGAACGGGTATCAGACACGAAAATATCAATCCTATGCTGAGCCAAAAGAGAAGTTGCCCAATTAATTCAATAGAGGCGTGATCGGTCGCGCCTCTCCCATACAAAATCCGACTGATTTTTTCGTGAAATATCAGCAGGATTAGCATTGCTGGGAGTCCAATAATTATGGCGGTGCGTACATTTCGGTTAAGCGTGCGTCCTAACTTCTTTTTATCATTTACGGCGTCGTCTGTTGCCATATCGGGCAGACCTGTTGTCGCAATACTAATACCGATAAGGGTCTGTAAAGCCGAGAAGATCTGGAAAGCGGATTTATAGAGTGTAATCGCACCGCCGCCGAGTTGCGAGACGAGGTATATCTCGACCAACAGACGGTTTGTAACTTGCCGAGTTGCGAAACCGAGTGTTGGCAACGTGACCGTATTCTTCAAAGCGCGGAGTGTATCTACAGAGATACCTATCAGGTTATACCGATGTCCCGTTCGATAGGTTCCGATGCACAACCATCCAAAGTATACGGCAAAGCCACCAGTGTACGCCACCGCAATCCAGTTTTCAAGGTTCTCGGTGTTCCATAGAACTAAAAATACAACCGCTGCAGTGCCAGCGGGTAATGCGTTTCGGAGTGCGACCGTTTTAAAGCGTTGTTGGCTGTTCAGGAAAGCACCGAGCACCGTGCTACCGCATCCGAAGACAAGGATCGGTGCACAGAGCCGTAAAAGTGTCGTTCCTTTTTCGACATCAACAGTTGATCGCGCTAACAATCCGCCTGCTATCCACGGCGCGACCAGTTCGATTAAGATAAAAATTCCAAAACCGATACTTATTAAAGCGAACAGCAGACTATTGGTGAAACGTTGATATGCTGCGCGGGGCATCTCCTTTTCACGCGTAACAAAAAGAGGAACGAGGCTAAATTTAGCACCTTCTCGGACAATTGTATCAACAACGAACACCACCGTCAATGCGGTTATGAGTGCGTCTGCTGTGTCGCTGAAGCCGAACCGCTTTGGAATCAATAGGACACGGACGAGGAGGCTCAATCCCATGCCGGCACACGTAATTAGCATCACCCAAAGAGTTTTGTAACGGCTGTTGGCTGTTGGCTGTTGGCTGTTGGTAACTTCTTGTGGCTGTTGCGTATTTCTTGATAGCATAGCGGTCAGCGATCAGCAGTCAGCGGTCAGTAAAGAAAAAGAGGTGTAATCAACGGTATGAATGCCTTATGGCATTCACCGGGTAACGCTTGCGTCTTTGTTGACGGAAATCGAAAGTGAAGTGTGCTGATGGAAATCCAAAGCGTAGCGACCTACGCAAGTCGCGTGTGGACTTGCGGGCCAATGCTGATGGCTATCTACTTCCAGCTATCAGGCAAATTTTTACGGATTTCGATGTTAGTGAAAGGACTGGAAACTCGTGGACCAACAGATTTTGCCCATGTCGCCATTCTGTCCAAACCGTCTGGAAGTTCTACCTTTGATGTGTCTCCGAAAACACCTTGGAATTTCTCATGTGAGCAATAGGCGTGTTTTACCTCTTCTCTGGCACGCATATTGATAACACTTACCTCTTTTCCCATTGCTGTCATCACCAAGTCCGCCAATTCGTTGACGGTTACATATTTATCGGAACCGACGTTAAAGACCTCTCCCGAAGCCTCCGGAATGTCTACAGCGCGAGCGATATGGGGTGCGACATCCGCTATGTGCGTAAAGGCGCGTGTCTGTTCTCCGTCTCCAAAGATTACCAAAGGTTCCTCTTGCATGATGTTGTTCATGAAAATACCGATGACGTTTCGATACTTGTCGCCGATATTTTGAAGTTCACCGTAGACGTTATGGGGTCGAAAAATGGTATACTCCAAGCCGAAGAGCCGTTTGGAGACAGCGAGTTCTTGTTCTACAGCGTATTTGGCGATGCCGTAAGAATCTTCCGGCATCGGTTGAAGTCCTTCATGCATTGGGAGCTGGTTTTCACCGTAGACAGCAATGGATGAGGTGAACACAAAGCGTTTGACGTTGTAGTTTACGGCGGCGTTTATAAGGTTTACGCTTCCGATGAGGTTGTTCTGATAGTTGAATCGTTTGATAAAGTGACTCAATCCCTCTGCCGCATAAGCAGCGAGATGATAGATGTAGTCGAATTGATGCTGCTCACAGAGTTGATTTATCAGCGAAGTATCAAGTATACTTCCTTCGACAAAGGTTACAGCGGGATTAAGGTTCTCACGGAAACCGCCGCTGAGGTCGTCAAGTGCGACGACATCTGTGTCGCCTTGGCGGAGAAGTTCATTAACGACGTGCGCGCCCATAAAACCCGCACCACCTGTGACTAATGCTTTCTTTTTCATAGTATAGTTTTTGGTTTCCTACAGGAATTGTTGATAGACATTCATAATTCTTTCATAGTGGATGTCGGCGTTAAATTCCGTTTCCATTTTGTAGCGACCGATGCGTCCCATTTCTGCAGCATCGCTTTTATGCTCGGACATCCACAGCAGCCGATCTCGTAATGTTTCTTGTTCACCAGATGGGACGAGGCATCCGTCAACGCCATCTACGATGAGTTCAGGTATCCCACCAATATCGGCACCGATGACGGGTTTGCCGTAGGCATAGGATTCTAAGACGGACATTGGACAGTTTTCGTACCACTCTGAGGGTAGCACTGTACAGATGCTGTTGAGAATCAATTCACGGAGTTCGTCGCCCTGCTTAAAGCCGAGGAGATGGATATGTTTACACCCGTTTTGTTCGATGATCTGCTGGACTTCTGGCATCGCTTCGCCGTCGCCTACGATATAGATGGGAACGTCTGTGAGTGGGACGGCTGCCTCGATAAGCGTCAGGATGCCTTTGCTCCGATGCACCCGTCCGAAATAGAGAATATAATCCCCCTCGGAGAAGTTAGGTGTAATGTCAGAGACATCGACGAAATTGTGAACGGTTGAGATTTTGTCTTCAGGGATGCCGTGCGAGATCATCTTTTTTCGGAGGAAATGGGAGACTGAGATGAAATGGTCAAATTTCTTAACGGCACCGAGCATCTTGGATATGTAAGACTCGGTAACGCTCAACGCCGTACGAGCGAGTGAGCCTCTATTGCATCGCTTTGGGAGTGCGCGCCAAAAGTGTTTGCCTTCGCACGCCTCACAAATCTGATCGTTTGAGAGATGACTGTAGACGGGACAGGTTAGCTTATATTCATGTAACGTCTGAATGAGCGAAATACCGTCTCTTTTGAGGACTTCCAAGATTGAGGTGGTGAGTTTACCGTAGTAGATATGGAAGTGTGCAAGATCGATGTCTGTGGCTTTCAACAGCTGTCGGATTGATTTAACAGCGTCGTGTGAGTACAAAAAGCGGAGTAAATCTCCTGCACCGGGATGCTCGAAATCCGCACCGCGTGGGAAATAGCCTTCCCATTCAGATGGCTCGTTATTCGGACTCGCTGCTGTAAATGGCACTACTCGGTGTCCGTGCTTTTGCAACAGTTCAGCGAGCGTAAAAAAGTACCGGTCAGAACCACCGCGGACGTGATAATTTTGTGAGACGTTCAGAATCGTACGTTTCATCGGTAATGCCTCCTTTACTCGCTATTCGCGTTTCGCTAATCGCGAACCGCGGTCCGCGAATAACGGTTTGCGGTTCACTAATTGCTATCCAACAATGTCGGATATGGGAAACCTGCGTCGGCAATTCGTTCGTCTGTGAACGGTTCATAATAGACGATTCCAACTTGTTTGGTAATCAGTTCTCGATCGGCGGCATCTATGATGACGTTGGCTATTTCCGTAGCGTCCGAGTTACCCCACCAATTGTTGCTCACGATTAGGTTAAACTTTACATTTAACTGGAGTGCGAAGATATTTGCATTCAGATTGTTATTGCGAATGATAGACTGGACATTTTCACAGAAGATACCGGTCTCGTTTTTGGTAATGTTGTTTTTTTGGATTTGTGGACGTGTTTGGCGACCGATGGTTTTGACCCCGGTGTTATTGTCGAGGATATCGTTGTGTTGGATCTGTGCGTCGCTGCCGTCTAAAGCGATGGCGGTTGTGTTCAGACGTAGTGTACACGCCGCCACAGTCGGCGAGGTTGTTTTGATGTCCAGTGCGGTTGTGGCATACTCGATGACTGCTCCCCTGATAAAACTTTCTAAGTCGTGTGTGTGATCGAAAAGGATACCATTCCAATCCGCGGGTGTGGGTTTGATGTTCTCCGATGTAAGATAGACGAGTTCGGTTACCTGTTCCTGTGCTAACGGGGTTCCTATCTTTAGGATGCCTCTCACTGTAAGCAGGGCATTGCGTCCAAATTTGACAGTCGTGCCGGGTTGGATATTGAGGGTTACATCCTGTGGAATCTCCAGCGTGCCTTTCACGGTGTAAGTCTTTTCAGGTGTCCACGTTTCGTTTTCGGTGAGTTGATGGTTTTCAAGAACAACCTCCGAACTTTCTGTCGGATCCACGGGGTTGGTGGTGTTTTCTGTTGTGCAGCCTATGCCTATGATTAAATTAATGCAGAGGATTAGCAGGTAGTATCTTAAGTACTGAATTTTCATTTTTTGTATTTACGGGTCCAATCATTTCATGGCTATATAAGAGAACGCTATTTTGTAGGGTTTGTTGCAAATTGTGTGGATTTTCATTAATTTTTTCGGGAGTTGGGAATTTGGTTTTCGTTATATTCGTTGTCCGGTTTGCGATTCTGTCTTTTTTCATTTTTTCCTTGCTTTATTCTCACGGATGTGATATCCTAATTTTAGCAGTTATGAGATTTGGCTTGTCTCTACTGACACCTTGTCGCGGTGCCGCCCGTTTTCCGTGCTAAGAGGTTTCGCTGGCAGAACCGGCAAAAGTTAATAAGGAAACGTATCATGAATGGAAATAGATTTGAAGAAATGGTCATCACTACGCTCAATGAATTGCGTCAGGAGGTATCATCCTTACGCTCGGAAATCAGTGATGTAAAAACTGACTTACACAAGCAAATCAGTGATGTACAGACGGACTTACACAAGGAAATCAGTGATGTAAAAACGGATGTCGCCTGGGTGAAGGGTAAACTTGAAGGACGGTCTGATACACGTCATGTTGTTCTCACCGGTATTTCCATTTTCGTTGCGATCTGTGCAGTCGTTGTCGCCTTCCTAAAATAAATCTACGATTCAAAAACTCTCACCGCAAGGCAAAATATTTACGCTCCCAAACACACCACGCCGTTGAAAAGTTTATCTCATAGTCTGGGATCAACCGCCTCACTTTCCAGTGCAAGAACCCCGAAAACACACTCGTGGACACGAGACAGCGGTTCACGGCTAACGAAACGCTCAAGTGCTTCAACACCCAAGGCAAACTCTCTAAGCGCGAGAGAACGTTTGTGAGAAACGCCACGGGAACGGAGACGTTCCAAATTTTGAGGCAATGTATATTCGGGTCCATAGATGATCCGTAGGTATTCACGACCTCGGCACTTTACAGCGGGTTGTACCAAGCCTCGTTTGCCTCGAACGACGAAATTCAGTGGTTTGATAACCGTGCCTTCGCCACCGTGCGCCGTGAGTTCCTCCCACTGCCGAATCGCTTCCGTTTGGCTCGTGTCATCGGTTAAATCTACGACGCCGTATCGGGTTGCAAACAACACGTCATCTTCAGAACTTTGACAGAGTTTCGTGAGCATTTGCGTATGCCAGAGATGGTCTTTGTCAAAATACGTTCTTCCTTCCGTCGCAAGCAAGTGGAACGGTGCTAACTTCAAGTCTGTGATTGATTCAACAGACCAGCAGTATTGCTGATAAGCCTTGATGTATTCGGTTACGGCTTCTGTGCGTTGGCGATAACTCTCCAAGATACTATTTACATCAACCCCTCTTTCAGCAGTGGTTTTTAGGGAGGCAACTGCTGCTTCCAAAGCGACACGCGCCGATGTCCCGACTGGCGCGTATTGTTGCTTTAGCAACTCTTGTGCCTTCACCGACCACGGCATCAATTCACAGTCAAGACAAATCCAATCTGTCCCAAGACTTTCCCAATAGCCGACCTCATCCATCGCAGCTTTTACGTGTTCAAGTAAAGCGGTTTCAACTGCGGCATCGTTAAAGAAAGATCTGCCGGTTCGTGTGTAACAGACACCAAGCGTGTTATCTGCAATGCCAAATCGTTTTTTTGCGGTTTCTGGATCGCGACAAACAACGAGAATCGCACGCGATCCCATGTGTTTCTCTTGATAGATAACATCGGTTACCCCTTGCTTGTGATAATAAGCGAACGCTTCTGCGGGGTGTTCGAGCAGGTCTGACCTGTTCGTTGTTTCGGTTGGGGACATCGTGGGTGGAAGATATATAAGCCATTTTGGATGGACAGCGAAACGGCTGATCACTTCTAACGCCGTTATAGCATTCTCTTCGCGGATTGTTAGGTTGCCGTGTAACCGCGTGCTGATCGCGCGCCTTTCCAGCACATCGTTGATGTCTAAGATATCGTCATATCCCTGCGTTTTGGGGGGAGACGATTCGTCCATTTCATTAAGGAGTGGTTTCACGGGTTCATAATATGTCCGGTGCGCCGCGACAGATACCAACTCTCTTTCAGGGTATCGCAACGCCGTGAGTTCGCCGCCGAAAACGCATCCGGTATCGATATTGATTGTACGGTTTACCCATTGCGGCTCGGTGACCGGCGTGTGTCCATAGACAACCGTTGCAGTCCCGCGGTATTCCTCCGCCCAGTTGAGGCGGATGGGTAACCCGAATTCATCGGTTTCTCCAGTGGTTTCGCCGTACATTGCGAATTCCCGCACGCGCCCTGATGCGCGTCCCTGTAGTTCCGCCTTCATTCCAGCGTGAGCGACAACTAACTTCGCGTCGTCAAGCACATAATGACTTACTAAACCATCTAAAAATTCTGCAATCTGTGTTTTAAATTCTGTTGATTCTTCCGCTAATTGCGCCAGTGATTCCGCCAGTCCGTGTGTCCGCTTCACATTTCTCCCGCGGAGTGCCCGAACCAGTTTTACATCGTGGTTCCCCGGTACGCAGATCGCTGCACCCATTTCGTGCATCCGCATGATAAGACGCAAGACCTCAGCGACCTTTGGACCTCGATCAACATAATCTCCGACGAAAACAGCTTTTCTGCCTTCTGGCGGTTCAACGATAGTGTCCCCGTCGGGTTGTGTTGAGATTTTATAGCCGAGTTTTTGAAGCAATTCGACCAGTTCGTCAAAACAGCCGTGAACATCACCGATAATGTCGAAGGGACCTTGTTCGTCTGTACGGTTTGACCACAAGGGTTGTCGTTCCACGCGAGCGGCTGCAACGACTTCGGGTGTGGACATCACATAGAGGAACTGTCGAAAACCTTCGCGCTTAAGATAACGCAGTGAACGACGAAGTTGTTGGTGTTGTTGTCGGATGACGTGCGGTTTTAAATCGCGGTCGGGTCGTGTTGCGTTTCTTTCCTGACAGAGTTTCGTGGGGATGTTGAACACGATGGCAGCGGTGAGGTAATGGTATTCGCGCGCCAGCGCAAGCAGAGGTTTTCGTGCGTCGCCTTGGACGTTGGTTGCGTCAATGACTGTCAGTTTTCCGGCGGCGAGCCGTTTGGCAGCGATGAACCGTAGCACCTCAAACGCGTCTTTTGTTGCTGTTTGATCGGTTTCGTCGTCCGAAACGAGACCTCGACAGAAATCGGACGAGAGAATCTCGGTCGGCTTAAAATGCTTGCTCGCAAAGGTGGACTTGCCTGAACCTGAAGGGCCGATGAGAAGTACAAGCGACGGTTCAGGGATTTTTAGAATCATGTTATCTGTTTTTCCTGATTTTCTCGGGTAAAGACCACCATCTGTGTCGGCGCGCCAACATCTTCAGTTGTTGGTCCGATTGGATGAAACGCAACGGCATAACTGAAGCGTTCGGAGATACGGGTTGCCCAAGACTGAAACTCGTCCCGCGTCCATTCAAAACGGTGGTCCTTGTGTCGAAAGCGTCCACCTTGGAGATTCTCAAATTTCACGTTGTATTCTCTGTTCGGTGTCGTTAGTACAACTGTCCCGGGACGGGCAAACTCAAAAAGCACCCGCTCAAAAGCCGCAAGGCGTGGTAAATCTAAGTGTTCAATCACCTCTATAACCGCAGCGGCATCGTATCCAGCGAGACGTGTGTCTCGATAGGTGAGCGACCCTTGGAACAAACGGAGTCGTTTTCTTTGATTCTCTGGCAACTGATCGTAATGGAGTCGTTCTTGCGCGATTTTCAAGGCACGATGCGAAACGTCCATGCCGACAATCTCTTCAAACTGCTTTTCATGCAAGAGCTTACGGAGGAGTTTTCCCTCACCGCACCCCAAATCAAGCACGCGTTTCGCACCGCACTGCTTGAGTGCCTCGGCGACCCTCTGCAAACGGATTTCGTTCAGACTGATTTCTGCTTCAGCTTGCGTTTCTTCTTCTGCCTGAAGTGCCTCGTCGGTTTGTTGAAGATCTGTGTCGCATAGTTGGGCAAGTGCTTGATTGGTCAATGGACGTAAATGTTTTAAGTAACGACCGACAATGGATTCATGTTCTGGATGCACAGCGAGCCAATTTTCACCGTGTTTTAAGAGTTTCTCGATTTCTGCCTCGTCAACCCAGTAATGTTTCTCATCATCAAGCACCGGAATCAAGACGTACAGGTGCGTGAGAAGTTCGCTCAAACGGCAGGTGTTTTGCAGGGTTACTGTGAAATAACGGCTCTCACCCCAATCCGGGAATTCCGCGTCCAAGATGTGTCGCTCCACTTTTATCTTATAACCGAGCGGCTCGAAAAGTCTCCGCAACAATTGTTCGCCGCCCTGACACGGGAGGATGGATAACTTTGCTTCTAAGGGAATCGCTGTCTCGGCGAGCTGCGGGCGTTCTTTGCTTCTACCGGACAATGCACTGCTAAATACTTGCGCGATTGCGACACTCAAAAACGAGGAGGCAACATAGGGGCGATCGCTGACGTACGGTGCCAGTGCGAAATTTTCCCCAGATCGTCCGTGTGGACGGCGGGTCAGTCCAACGCTATCTATATCGAGAAGCAGGGCTGCTGTGCACCTTTCGGCACTCGCCTCCGGGTAGAAAACGTGTGCTTGCCCGAAATTAAGAGCGAAGGATTGGATCCGTGCTGGGTGTTTGTGCAACAGATATCCAAGGTCTGTCGCTGGGGAATATGTTGTTGATATTGTCAGGAGCATAACAACAGGACCTTTAAGGAAGGCAGTGTGCTAAAGGGGGCAGCCCAAAGAGACCTGCCACCTTCAGCATAACGCAACAGTTAATCCCCAGAAGTTCTCGTGAGACTGTTGATTGATATATCGCAGCCTTGCTTCCAAGCACTTTAGGACTTACGCACTCCACCGGTAGGTGCGGTTTCTAACCGCACCGATCCTATG
>JAPPII010000037.1 GCA_028820845.1 Candidatus Poribacteria bacterium | reverse complement strand
TACCAAAACCTAACAAAAATGTCAATAACTTACACAATGTAAACACTACCTAATACTGTGCCACTGTTCTTCCAGAGGCGAATACTTATACTCATGAACCCTAGACTCGCTAAGAAAAAGAGGCTCCCATACCGAAATACCCAATATCTGTAGTCTGGCACGTTGAGTTCGCCCACGGTTTGCATCAGTTGGTTTTGCCCCAGAGGGACAGGTGTACTTGCGAAAGTGTGGAACTGACTCCAAACATATCCAAACGCGAGGATAAGGCTTGCAAGCGTCAACCCAAAGGAAAGATTTCTGGCATGTGGTTGAAATTTGGCTGCAAACGTGGATTTAGTGATTAAAACATGCCGAAGAACGCGAATCCCTAATAGGATGAGAGGCGGCACCAACACAAACGCAAATAGATGGGTTGCAAAACCTTCTCCATTCCGATAAACAGGCGACGCAAGATAGAGGGGAGGCACGAAAGTACACACCCAGAGAAAGTATAACCGGAGCCTTTCTTCCTTTTCATCTGTGAGAAATCTCCAGAACTCTATGCAAAGGATAATGCTAAAGAAAATACAGAAGCCTTCCCAACTAATACCACCGAGAAATACAGTAAAGCCACTCGCGAGCGTCCACAAAAGCCTGCTACGCGGGTTTTGTGCTTGCAGAGCGGCAAGATAACCCGTGATAGCGAAAATACCAAGCATCAGACACCAACTGTCTCTGTCACTGAATCCGGCGGCACTGCGCTCAACGACACCGGGGAGAGTGGCTAAAAGTAAGCCAACAATGCTCGAAAAGAGTAGTCCAAAGGTCCGGTAAAAGAAAAGGCAAAGCACTCCCAACCCTAGCATGAAACAAACAGCCGGGGAAAATAACGCCACTTGGTAGACTGAGATATTGGGAAAAAAGAGTGTTATCACTTTGTGTGTGTAAGCGATAGCGTAAGAATAGGCATTAAGACTCTGTCCCAAGTCTCTACCATAGGGAAGCCAGCGATGCATATCCCTCACAGGCAGTTTACCGTGTTCAGCGACAATCTGTGCTTGCCAGTAAAACAGATAGGGATCGTTTCCGGTAAACTGCCCATCAGGTATAGACGCTACACCTTGAATACGGATCCAGAAGGCAAGGAATAAAATAAGACACAAAAGTAACCAAGAACTCAAACGTGAGAGTTTCTGTAAAGTATTCATCATTGACTTTATGTCTCCATCCTCAGAGCATCAATAGGTGAAAGTTTTGATGCTTGTAACGCAGGATATATCCCGAAACTCACTCCCATAAAAACGGAAAAAATAACAGAAACCAATATCCAAGGTAAGGAAAGGACAACGGGCCATTCTGGCACAATCGGCATAATACGCACAGCAAGCCGCGCCATGCCACACGCTGCTAACCAACCGCCTACAACCCCGAGTGTACCCCCACACAAGCAGAGACATATCGCTTCCGTCAAGAATTGATAGAAAATATCAATCTGTCTCGCGCCGATTGATTTCCGCACGCCTATCTCTCGTGTCCTTTCACCGACAGAAACAAGACATATATTCATGATACCGATGCCACTCACAAACAGCGAGAACCCGGCAATAGAACCCAGAGCGATTTGAATCACTTGTTGGATGTGTTCTAACCGTCTGACGGTCCCCTTTGGTATTCAATAACCGATAAAGTCCTCTTTTCCCCGATGTCTTTTACGTAGGACTTCCTTAACGGAAGCAATGACCCGGTACACATCCGCATCTTTTTTGAAAAACACTGTAAATCCGTAAATGTAGTGATCACCAGAGAGGCGCTGCAAGTGTGTTGTGAGTGGCAAAAATACAGTTTCGTCCAGAGAATAGTAACTCCGGAGGCTTCTACCTTTGGGAGTCATAATGCCTACAACTCGGCACCGTATGGGGGTCTGCCGCCAGTGTAACTTAATCCTCACCTCTCGTCCTAAGGCTGTAGCCTTGCCGAACAGTTCTTCAGCAGCAGTAGCACCAAGAACGCAAACCTGTGCTGCACTGTCAATCTCGTTTTCTGTAAAGAATCGACCCGTCTGCACTTTCCATCGCAAGCCTTGCGAGTATGCTGCGGTTACACCTTCTACATAGAAATATATGTGTCCCCCGTCTCGATTCGTAATTGTCCCACGCATTCTATCACTTTTCGGTAGAGCAAACAAAACATCAGGGCATTCCGATTCAATGCTGTCCACATCTTCAAGTGTATAGCGTTCAGTGGTGCGCCGAATCAACCGCCTATTTTTCCAAATAGAGGTCCGCGTCCAGAACTGCACTTGATTAGAACCACCGAGTTTCTCAATATCGTCGGTGATTATCTGCTTTGCCCCCTCGCCGATGGCTATCATACAAAGCACACTCGCGATTCCGATGCAGATACCGAGAATGGACAGACCGGCACGTAACCGATTTTGAGAAATATGTGAGATACCTGCAGCAATAGCATCATAACGTTTCATTCGGATAAGTACGGCTTCACATCCCATAACAGAATGGTGCCATCAAAACTTGCACTCGCCAGAAGCTTACCATCTGGTGAAAAGGTAAGATCTTGAATATCAGTCGGATGCCCCCAGAAAGTAGTAATATTTTTACCGGTGGCAACCTCCCATAACCTGATGGACACCTTATCTGTCTCCTGCCACCAAGAACCAGAAGCGAGATAGCGTCCACATGGAGAAAATACTAAGACGTAAGGGCGTTGGCACCCCTCAGGGAGTCGCATTGCTTTATGAATCTCATACGTTGTTGCATCCCAGAAGCGAATTTCACCGAACAACCCACCTGCGATGAGATCGCCACATGGAGAAAAGGTAATTGAATGGATAGATGCTCGCCATGATGGTGAAACGTCTCGCTTCAGGTGGCATCGGATATCCCGTTCATCACCCGTATACATAGCACTATCTAAACGGATCCCCAAAGGAAGCACGCCAATCTGTTCACCTTTCTCTATATCCCACACCGAGGCTTCTTTGTCTACAGAGATAATAGCGAGTTTTGCCTTATTTGGGTGAAATGCCATTCCGGTAATACTTCTGTTTGTCACGGATAACACACGATACTTTTCCCAATATTGAACGTCCCATAGATAAAGTTTTCCCTCGACATCACTACTCGCGAGAATCTGCCCAATAGGTGAAAATGTCAGAACTGTTATATCCCGTTGATGTTTGTTAAGTGTCGTAATCCGCGTCTTAGAGGGAACATCCCAAACCTCAATGATTTGACCAGCTTGCCCCATATTGAAAGCTAATAATTTTTCACAAGGAGATAGAGCACAAATTTTCCCTCTATGACCTACCGTTATTGGATGTTTCCATATTGCCTGCCTACGATCAATATCCCAAAATACAACACCGCTTTCGCCCCAATACCTGCTTACCAGGACCGTACCTTTATCCAAAAAGGACACGGAACCCGTAGGAAGTGTATGTCCATGCAGAAGGCCCACCACAGATGGATTCTTCTCATTCCAGACAAGAATCTCACGATGGGTAGCGATTCCCAGCTGTTTACCATCGGTTGAAAAGTGGACCACTTCGGTGCGTCCTATATTTTCAAAAATGTCAAGTGCTTCCGACTGATCGGCATCCCAAATTACAACTTTGTCGGTATCAACCTCTGCAACTCGCAAAGCACCTTTAGAAGAATAAACAGGTATTACGCTATTCCCGTCGTATGCCATATTCGTCATTTCCAAGACTTCTTGCCTAATATTCCACACCTGAATCCCCGGGCATTGCCTAATTCCACCTTTTTCTACAGCAATAGTAAGAAACCGCCCACAAGGAGAAAAGGTAAGGGCATTTACTTGCCTCGGGGTCATAATGATGTTTGTCACGAGCTCCTTTGTTGCCAAGTGCCGCACGGATATGACAAACTGGGCAGAAACATAAGCGAGCAATTGTCCATCAGGTGAAAAACACAACGGTAAATGAGAAGCGCGGGGACCTTTCTGTGGTTCTACAACCTTGAAACTTGCGACATGACTTCCAGTTTCTGTATGCCAAACATAAATACTTCCATATTGAACCCCAGACGCTGCGATGTATTGACCATCCGGTGAAAAGACAATATCAGAAGTTCCGCAATGCCACCCTTGTATTCTGACAGTACATTGCTGGGTAGCAACATGCCATAATTTAACAATACCATCTGCATTACTGGTGGCAACTTGAGAACCGTCACTGGAAAGAGAGACGGTAGAAACCATCCCCCTTTCGTTTTCCCACAAAGCAGTAGGTTCCATTGTGACAAGATCATACCAGTAAACACCAATTGGGGTTGCAACAATAAGATGAATTCCATTTGGTGAAAATGCCATGTCCATCACAAGGCCTCGGCCAAACCTAACTTTTGCCCCTTCTGGAAGATCCCATCTTGTAAGATCACTGTGATTAAGAGTCATCATCACAAACGCTGCTGCAAGCTTGATCATCATCATTGCCGCAAACAGTAGTCCCTGTAGTACAACTGGAACATTCACATCCGCCATAACAAGACGTGGATTTAGAACCGCTGCAGTCGGACGAAGTATCGCAAGATCCACAGTAACTACCACCTATACACGTGCAGCCGTCACTATTACTTTCACTGCTAGTGAAAAGCGATACCTCCGCTCCACCGCCACAGCAACTCTTCGCCTCTGTTTCCACAACAAAACCATTAAATGCCCCCGCGAAAATAATCCCCGCAGTGAAGGTAAGCACAACCATCAGCCGCCCTGGTACGTTAGGGCTTGAGAAAAAATTTCTTAACATTTCTAACATCTTCTTAATTGTTTTACAATTCGTCACGCGGATACGTGATGTTTTTACCTTGACAGAAATCAAAATAGGAAGAACCAGCATTAAATTGCCATCAAAAACGCGAAGTCTGATTTTTTACCGTGTTGATAAACACTGTATGGAGTTTAAAAAGAAATACAAATTTTGTCAAGAAAAAATAATTTCGGTTCAATCCCTGTGAAGTGCTTCTGGGCACGCCTATAGACGCGCGCTCCTTTTTCACAACTGACACCGACGATCTATGCACCTACTATAAAAATGAGGGCTAAGTCATCTTGAATTTTAAATGAATAATTTGACTTGAAATTGTAAATTTGATACAATACATAAATAGATACAAATTAAGGAGGCAAATCTTTGCAGCAAAGAACACCAATTGAAGAACAGATTGATCTTCCGTTTATGGAATCACTACGGATTAGTTTTCAAAGTTTGAAAATCCGTTTTGGGCGTTCGATTATTACAACGGCAGGTATTACACTGGGCATTGCATTCTTAGTTTCAGTCTGGACGAATAATGAAATCGGCCTTGCCCTACAAGAGAGCGGGCGACAATCGACAATTAACACTTTTGAAGAAACAACAGAAAAAGGCATTTCCACGAAAGATATTTGGCTCATTGTTATGTCCTTGATTGTCTGTGTCGTTGGGATTGCAAATTCTATGTTGATGGCAGTCACGGAACGTTTCCGTGAGATTGGTACAATGAAATGTCTCGGCGCGTTAGACGGGTTCGTGGTGCGACTCTTCCTACTTGAATCCGGGTTCCAAGGGTTTTCGGGTGCCCTTATCGGCGCGCTCATCGGAACGCTGGGTGCCGTTCTTTTGGGGCTTAAAGACTATGGGTTAGATCTGTTTTTCTATTTCCCTTTACTACCCGCGCAACCTGAAGATGGCACCCTGCGGTTGGGTGTGCTTGTGGTCATCTTGCTTGGCTGCTGTTTGGGTATGGTTTTGGCTGTAATCGGTTCATCGTTCCCAGCATGGCGTGCGGCAAAACTCCCACCCGCTGAGGCAATGCGGACTGAGGTATAGGGACTATTCGACACGGCTCTTGTACACTGCATAGGGGAACCTGAAAATCAAATCTACAGCTCCGCTGGTGATGGGACCGGAGGCGAAAAAGGAAAAGGCTATGGCTGATATTGTTGTGAAAACTGAGGATGTCGTCAAGGAATATCGGATGGGCTCAAACGTCCTCCGTGCCTTGGATGGTATCAATATTGAGATTGAACGCGGAGAGTACGTTTCATTGATGGGACCTTCCGGTTCCGGGAAGTCAACGCTCTTTAACATGATTGGCGCACTTGATACGCCTACGGAAGGACAGGTTTACATTGACGGGCAAAATATGTCGCAACTTTCACAGAGACAGATTGCGGCATTTCGTTGCCACCGGGTAGGTTATATCTTTCAGAGTTATAACCTGTTGCATGTACGGAGCGCACATGGGAATGTAACATTACCCATGATTTTTGCAGGGCTTCCTGAGAAACAGCGCAATGAAAAAGCCGAAAAATTGCTTGACATGGTAGGGTTAGGGGATCGGATGTTTCATCTTCCTGATGAACTCTCCGGTGGACAACGGCAGCGCGTCGCCATCGCCAGAGCCCTCGCCAATGACCCAAGCATCGTCCTCGCCGATGAACCGACGGCGAATCTTGATACTGTTATCGGACGCGAAATTATTGACTTGATTAAACAGTTAAATGAGGAGCAGGGGGTTACTATAATTTCTGCTACACACGACCTGAAAATGCTTGATGTCTCTGATAGGATTGTAGACATCCGAGATGGACTCGTTGAACGCATTAGAAACCGAGACGAGATTGAAATCGAAGTCGGTGAAGTCGGTGGGCACTAACCGACACCACGAATTCCTTAGGACTTACGTACCTTACCGGTAGGTGCGGTTTCTAACCGCACCGGGTTTCCTCTGATTAAACATCTATGCTGTCCAAAGATAAGCATCTCATCGCGTTTTTGCGTAAGTCGTGTTTCTAAGACGAGATCTCAGATAGCAAGACTGGGCGGTTTTCACGAAGCGACTTCAGCGCAGCCAATCCCATCACAACGGGTACCCGTCCATCCTTACCTGTCACTGGCGGTGGTGTCCGTTCTTGAATACACCTGAAAAACGCTTGTAGTTCCGAAAGATATGCCGCCTTATAGCGTTCCACAAAGAAGTATGGCGGTAAAGCAGCATGAGTCCCCTCACTTCCACTAAAGGTGACAGTATCTGTCAACGGATTTGCTACCGTAACCATTCCCTTTGATCCAAAAACTTCAACTCGCTGGTCGTAGCCGTATACAGCCTCTCTGCTGTTGTCGATGGTTGCAATAACCCCATTTTGGAAGCGTCCGATAATAACAGCGGTATCAATGTCGCCTGCCTTGCCGATTTGTGGATCTACGCGGACATTTCCTGTTGCGTAGATTTCCACGACTTCATCCCCGATAAGATAGCGCGCCATATCGAAATCGTGAATCATCATGTCAAGAAAAATGCCACCGGAGACTTTGATATATTCAATCGGTGGTGGTCCCGGATCGCGACTCGTAATCCGCAAGATGTGCGGCTCACCAATCTCTCCAGAGGCAACTGCTTCTCGGACTCGCATGAAACTCGTATCAAACCTACGCTGAAAGCCTACCTGAAACTTAACCCCTGTTTCCTCCACAATCGCCAGAGTTTCGTCAATCTCTTCCAAATCTAATGCAATCGGTTTCTCACAAAAGATGTGTTTCCGTGCTTTAGCAGCCGCTTGGCTAATTTCTACATGTGTATTGGTAGCAGACGTAATTAGCACGGCATCAATCTGCGGATCGGCTAAGAGTTCAGTGTAATCATCTACAGTCTGTGGGACATTAAACTCTTCCGCGAGACTGTTCATGCTCGGACGGTCGAGACTGCAAAGTGCCACGAGATCGGTTTCTGGTATGTCTTGCGCGAGGTGTTCGATGTGTAATTTACCGATACGTCCTGTTCCGATAACGCCAACCCGAATCTTAGGGGTTTTGTTCATGTGCAGATTGCTCCTGGTCGAATGTATGATGTTGATTTCGATTTATTTCTTTCGGGTCTTATGCCGGATGGTGCGTTCCTGCCAATTGTAACAGTCTTCTCCAGTTAATGTGTTCAGAAAACTACTTATTGCGATTTTTTATATTTTATTTATAACTTTTGTCATGGACATTCTCCTTTATGAATGGGTCCAGTCACCTCTAAAGTCTCTCGCAATATGGGTATTTGAAAAGGGGATATCTAATTCGCTATCACTAAAGTATGAACTCAGACCTTTTACAATTTCGATGCCTATGCTACTCCCTTTGGATACAAGGGCTGGAGATTCATCTGGTGCTTTGGATCGAATGAATGGTAGAATTTTGCGTAGAAATGGCTGAATATAAGTAACCAAAAAAATGTACGCGATACCTGATAGACAAGCCGTAGCGATTGTGGCGACCTTTGAGGACAAGCCGAGAAACTTTAGAATCGGGTAACATGCCAGCAGAGGGATGGTAATTAATACTGCCCCAATTAGCCAGAGAGTTTTTTCTTTAATAATTTCTATCATGTTCATTTTTTACCTCCTTTTTTAAATGCCGATAAGTTTGAATCCCTATTTGAGCAATAAATCGAATTGCCCCAATCAAACTAACCACGATCAGAGCTCCGTAACTGATATTATCCATAACTTCAGTCCATTTTGAGCCGATAGTATATCTGACAAGTTTGGACAAACCGAAACATAATAGAATGTAAGCTGCAATGTAAAATGCTTCTAAAATGAGCACAACTAGCGAATTAAGAAAGGCTAAAAACTTGTGTTTCAAAATATTTCTCGGAATTTTAGGCGTTGGTGCCAAGCCTTACCGGCAGGTAAGATCCTCATTCCAAAGCCTACTCAGTAAACGGAAGTTGTGAAGCCATTATCGAGCACCATTTTTCATACCCATGGCAAGACAATCCAATTTTTGTATTATATTTTCCTGCTAAATCGGGTATTGCTAACATCGTAACATACATGCCCAGATTCTCCAAATAAAAATGGAATGTCTCATGTGTCAGCACCGGTAATTCTTTCCAAGATGTCCGATCGAATATGTTTTTAATAAAGGAAGGATATTTTGATGAATGTTCGGAATACATACCAATTAACGATACTTCCCTTCCAGTTGTATCATTCATCTTTACGTACGCTATCTCCAGCTCAGTCTTAACATCTTGCCAGTCTGCTCGGAATGCGAACGCAGTACATCTGGAGATTGGACGGCTAAATACGCCCGTATTCTCAATTTGGGTGTCTTCTCCAACAAAACCAGGATAGACAATATCATCTGTCTCAATAATTGGAGATGTAAATAGAGAAAGCAAACGACCAGGCACCTCATTATAGAGATCTTCTGGCATCGCCTCATCTGATACTAAAAGTATAGTATTTTTTATCATAACAAATTTTTGTTCCGAGTTTTATTTCGTCTATGGTAAGAGTGATTTTATCCATATAGTCCTCTACGATAGTCGGTTTCGACCCCCGTGGGGCGTTGACCAGAGCGAAACTCAATCTGTTCGCCTACAGACCACCCTCCTCTTGTAGGAGCGAGCTGTGCTCGCGATTCTTAGAAACCACCGGCAACGCTCACGAGGTCTAAGATGTTGATAACACGATCACCATTAACATCTGCATGAATAGGATACCCAGATTTACCAATCGCTTCGGCAACGCTCACGAGGTCTAAGATGTTGATGACACCATCATCATTGACATCTCTGGGGTCATCAGGGTGCGTTGTGAAGCTCAGCGGATCGTATTCCCATAGCAGCACGATATCGTCAGCAGCACTCGCGAGGGTGTTGCCATCCGGCGAGAACGCTAAATCGACCACACGATTTCTATATGCATAAAGTCTCTGTAAATGCGCACCACTCTCGACATCCCAAAAGTCGATGTGACCGGAGAGATCCCCACTCACCAACACAGTGCCATCCGGCGAAAACGCCAGGCTCGCCACATCATTGAGATAGACATTTGGAATCGAACGTAACTCTGAAGGTGTATTGTCCCATGCATCGGTAGATGCCTTGCGTTTATCGAGAATCGTGCGTCGGAGTGTTCCACTTGTTGTCTCCCATAAACGTATGATGCTTTTATTGTCACCACTTGCGAGTATACGTCCATCGGGTGAAAAAGCGAGACTGAGAAGTTGAACTCCACTAGATCCAGTATCTAGGAAATGTAATTGTTCACCTGTTTGAACATCATAGATAAATATTGAGGTGAAACCTCCACCTGCCAGCATCCGACTATCTGGACTAAACGCCATCACTGAAATATGTACTGGGTGACCACTCGTTGGTGTCAGCGGCGTACTGAGTTCATGTACAAACCTACCAGTGTCAGTGTCCACAAGATGTATCCGACCGTCTCGGATGTCTGCGTAGATTTTCATGTCGGGAGAAAAGAGCACATCATAACCCGCATGAATCGTTCGCACCGGCAGCCGGGTATTGACATCCATAAAACTCACAGTGCCTCTCTTGCCGGGGAGTGCCAGGAGTCCATCGGGTGAAAATGCTATGCTCCCCAGCCCGTCCCCGCCAGGGAGTCGCCATAACAGTGTCTGTGTGTCAACATCCCATAATGTTGCCATCGTGGAATCCGTTGCAAGCGTTTCGCCATCCGGCGAAAATGCGATACTCGTAACATTGCGGGTATGTCCATCAATGACGGCGACAGGACGGGGGAAGGGAGAAACTGTGATGTGTGTAGGCCCTTCTTCAATGACGGTATTTCTATTGTGAATATCAAAAATACGGACCGTCCCCTCTTCACCAGCGATCGCAACGTGTCGTCCATCCGGCGAAAATGCGACATCACTAAATACATAAAGTGTGTCATAATCTCGACCCGGGTAGTTGATTAAACAACATATTACCTCGTAGCGGAATTCACCTGTATTGACGTTAAAAAAACGAAGCGAAACGGCCGGGTCTCCGTACGGGTTTTCCCACGCCGCAATCATATCGCTATTCGGAACGCGACGCCAGAGGGTCTCATCGGCATCCGCAAATGTGGGTGAATGGAAACTCGGTGTAGGGTATGCTATCATCTGATTTGTGCCATCCGCCTCTAAAAATGGGGGAGGAGCAGGCATAGGCGGGATTAACGGTTCGGCTGCGGCTATCGGGATATTTTCGAGATGCGCGCCGGTTTCTATATCATAGACATCTACAGACTTATCAAACCAATTCTGCATCATGACAGCTGTCTCATCAGCACTGAACCACAACCCTCCCTGAATACTAAAAGGCCTATCTGAAGTTGTACGGAATGTATACAAAAGTTGCCACGTCTGTGTATCCCACAGATAGGCAAGCCCTTCGTTGTCTACCCCTGAAAGCATCCGTTTGCTATCCGAACTGAATGCTACATCGTAAACTTGCCCTGGATGTCCTTCTAAAACGGAGACAGGTTCATGCGTTTCGGTTTCATAAATCCAGACAATGCCTGACCGTGTCGCAACAGCAAGATGCTTGTTATCCGGTGAGTATTGCATGCGGCTAACACCGCCTTTACCCAAATGCGCTTTCGCACCGATGGGCAGAGACAATTGTCCCGAACTTTGAGGTGTCGAAAATTGCGCAAATGCTGCTGTTGTGAAGTACACGCAGAAAGTTAGAACCAAACCTAAAATAAAAAAACGCTTCATAAGTTTTCCTTACGCAATAATAAGAATTTTCGTTTTACAATTCCTCTGTTTTTATGTGTCCGCCAAATATCTCACGCAGCACATTCGGCTCCGATATAAATGCCTCATCGATTATGTCATTAAACGTCTCGTCAGTGATTACCCACTCACGATCAGGATGCGTCCGCTCTAATTAGATTTGATACAAGTCATTCGCCAAGTGTGTTTTCATGTGCCTCGCCAAGAGCTGCGTTAAGTTCGCGTAGTTTCACGGCTACAGATGTTATTAAGGCATCAGGATCAGATCTATTCCACTTTAAATAGACGAAGAGGGTTTCAAGGCATATTTGCGTCAACTGACATCCTAATCTTGGATCGGGTTTACCGGGACTCAAGTCCGGTGCGTAGGAGTCGCCTTTTTGCGTAAGATAATATGAGCGGATATCATGCCACTCTCTATGAATGCAATCGGGGCCTTCCGGTGTGAGTAGATGCTTTTTAACTTTACCTTCCAGTTCTCGAAACATCTTTTGCTCGGATGGATACGAATCCGAAATGGAACTATAGTCGAACTGCTCGCTTGACATGATAAGAGCCTCCATGTTTCGCGCAACTTCAAGGATAGGAGCGGAAAAGAGGCGGGTGAGTTCAGGTTGGCCCCCACAAATCTGGATAAGCGCGCCTTCATATAATTTCGTGAGTTGCACCATATATCCCACAATTATTGCCTGGGGCTTGGCGTACCCTGTGTTAGCTGTTTCTGCATCCGGTGCTGCAGCAACACCTACCCTGAGCAGGTACAAACACCGGTTCATAACTTCTACAACGAATCTCATGAGCTCAGCGTTCGTCTTGGATTCAGCCGGCGGCGAATTGAACTCAATCCACGCTTCCATATTTGTAAGTTTCCGAATGATTTTATCCATATAATCCTCTACGATAGTTGATTTCAATCTGTGTGAGGCATTGACCAGAGCAAAACTCAATCCGCGATGAGTTGTGCAGGCGTAGAGTCGACCTGTGCCTGCATCGGTTCATGATGGAGAACCATCAGTTGTGAGGCACGAAACCCGAGGGATTCGTAGGTGCGACCGTCACGATCACTAAATTCAACTTCAAAAGCATCACCGTTTGACAGTATCTCAACGACTGTACCAACTTGCCCACGCCGCAGATTGAGTTCGGGCAAATCATGCGTGAGTGCTACGACATCAAAAAGTTTAATTTTCTTTTTAACGTTTTCTTGTTTTAGATGGTACTCAGGCAAATTTCCTATGTTCACAGCGTCCGCAAAAAATTTGGTTTTCACAGTCTATTTCCTCCGGGTGTTACAATGGATAAGCGGTTAGCAATCTGGGAGCATCTGAATCTGGATCAATAATCCAGCCACTCCGAATTATCGCGTGTCTATTTTTCCAAGTCAGTGGAAAATCAATTCTATAGCGTTGCCCATAGATGTCCTGTCGTCCTACTTGCGCCTCGCTTGTTTTGACTGCTTGTAACAAGATGTCGCGTAGGGCATCAGCATCATCAACAGTTATACCGAGTGCTAGATAAAATAGATGTGCTTTATGTTTACCCGTATCATTCTGAGAGTTGAGACAGTAATCCCGCAATTTACGAATGTCCACGATAGCACGTTCTGCATTCGGTATTTTCATGAAATTTGTTGTATAATGCCTACTAATTTCGTGTGAATATTAGAGTCTTTCTATATCTATTGTGCTTTCCGTAAGGCATTAAAAGTTGTCACAAAACATTAACCCTGCTATAATATTACGAAATTATAGCACAATTGCCAAAGGAATGCAATAATGGCTGAAACCTCAATTGAACTACTCAAATCATTGACACAGGCGGACGGAATCCCTGGTTACGAAACAGAAGTACGCGAGATTTTTCGAGAGGCGGTTTCCGATGTCGGTCCAATCGAAACCGACAAATTAGGAAGTATCTTCTGCACGCACACAGGCAATGCGGAACACCCTCGAATTCTGCTGGATTCTCATTTAGACGAGATCGGCTTTGTTGTGCAAAGCGTTACAGATGACGGATTCGTCAAGTTTCTACCACTCGGCGGATGGTGGGCACATACACTTTTAGCGCAACGCGTCACTATTACAACGAAGGTGGGTAAAGTGCCGGGAGTGGTCGGGTCTACACCACCGCATTTACTCTCAGGGTCGCGCGATAAAGTCTTAGACATGAAAGACCTTTTTATTGATATAGGGGCGGAGAATGAAGAGCAAGCGGCTGAAGAGTTTGGGGTGCTACCGGGCTGTCCGATCGCACCTTACGGACCTTTTATGCCCTTGAAAAATAGCAAATTGTTTTCTGCGAAAGCGTTTGATAATCGCGTCGGTGTTGCGATCGTTATTGAAGCACTTTTGAGGCTTGATGAACATCCGAACACCGTTATTGGCGCAGGAAGTGTGCAAGAAGAAGTCGGCTTGCGAGGGGCAAGGACGGTCGCGGCAAGTGTGGAACCCGATCTCGCAATCGTTCTTGAAGGCCCTCCTGCTGACGATACCCCGGGATTAAGCGTCGGTGCCTCACAAGGGAAACTCGGTGGTGGTGTGCAAATTCGGATCATTGATTCTTCAATGATTGTTAATCCGAAGTTGGCAGATTTTGTGATTGAGACGGCAAAGCGACACGAAATCCCGTATCAACTTGGGGTGCGTCAGTCCGGTGGGACAGACGGTGGCGCGATCCATCAATCCGGCAGAGGTGTACCATCCGTCGTGCTCGGTGTGCCGTCACGTTATATCCATAGCCATGTCTCGATTATTAACATCGATGACTACACCGCAGCGTTGGAATTGACGATGCATCTTGTACGTGAAATTGATACATCCGTTTCGGAGGGATTTCTGTTCGGTTAGGCGTGTTTTGTAAAGTGTTTTTTACTTGGAGGGCAAACCAGTGACAACCTTACCAAAAATCTCGTTTTGTAATCATCAAATCAGTAAATTAGTGATAGGGGATAATCCAATTTACGGTTATTCTCACTTCAATCAACTCCTTTCACAGCATCAGAAGGAATACCATACGCCAGAACGGGTCGTCGCAACGCTCAAACGCGCAGAGGAAGCGGGGATTAACGGTTGGCAGAATAGTTTGACCGAGCGTTCGCTTTCTGATCTGCAGCGTTACCGAAACGAAGGCGGTACGATAAACTGGTTCTGCCTCAGCCCGGGAGGGCTTTGGTATGATGAACCCGATGCTGTCTTTGAAGCAGCGAAACACGATCCATTTGGTATGGCACCCCACGGTGGTGGTGTTGGACAGAGATGTTTGCGCGAGAATAGGCTTGATCACCTACAAGACATCCTCAAACGGATTCGCGATACCGGAGTTTTGGTGGGTTTATCTGTACATAACCCCAAACTCCTGCATATCGCTGAAGATGAAGGGTGGGATATAGACTATTACATGACCGGACTCTATAATCTCCACGGCGGTGCTGAGAAGTTTAGGGAGAAATTCGGCTACGCTGCCTTGGGCGAGATTTACGCCCGAGAGGACCGCGACGAAATGTGTAAGGCGATACAGAGGACGGATAAGCCGTGTCTCGTCTTCAAAGTCTTGGCGGCAGGTAGAACAATCGGGAGTCCGCAGCAGATTCGCGAAGAGATTAAGTTTGCTTTAGAACACATTAAGCCGATTGATCCGTTATTGCTCGGTATGTATCAGCAGTTCGGGGACCAGATTGGTCAGAATGCTCAATTAATTACGGAACTCTGTGAAGAATTAGGATAGATTGTGTTGTACGCCTCTCAAGTGAGGTATAATTACCTCATTTACACGTCATGGAGGTTAAGAAATGGAAAAACGGACATGTGGAAAATCCGGGATTGAGATTTCAGTGATGGGTATCGGTTGTTGGTCGTACGGTGGTGGTGACTATTGGGGACCACAGGCACAATCAGATGTCACCGAGGTTGTAAACGCCGCGTTAGATGCCGGTATAAACTTCTTTGATACGGCAGAGGGATATAATTCTGGACGCAGTGAAGAGGCACTCGCTGTCGCGCTGAAGGGCAGACGACACGAGGCAATCATTGGCACGAAGGTAAGTAGACCCGATCCAGCTACGATACGGGAGCATTGCGAAGGAAGCCTCCAGAGATTGCAAACGGATTATGTTGACATCTATATGATTCACTGGCCCCATGACGAGTTCGCTATTGAAGAGAGCATGGCTGAATTGATGCGGTTGCAGGAAGATGGACTTATCCGCGCTATCGGTGTAAGCAACTTTGGCGTGGATCAACTCACAGCCGCTCTTAACACAGGCGCGACTCTTGCCGTAAATCAGGTCTGCTATAATCTCTTGTCACGAGCGATAGAGCCAAAAGTATTACCATTTTGTAAGGAGCAAAATGTCGGTATTTTAGGATATATGCCCCTGTTACAAGGAATTTTGACTGGGCAATATAAAAGCGCAGATGAGATACCTCCAGTGCATGCCCGGTTTCGCCATTTTCGCGATGAACGTCCCGAGGCTTCGCACGGTGAAGAAGGTGCCGAAGAAGAGATGTTTGAGACGCTTGAAGGTATCCGAGAGGTCGCAGAATCCGAAGGAATTCCGATGAGTCGGCTTGCTATTGCGTGGTCAATGGCGAGACCCGGTATTACATGTATGCTCGTCGGTACCCGGAACGTAAGTGAATTGGAACGAAACTTGCATGTTGCTGGCTATTCTCCATCTGCTGACGTAATTGAAAGCCTTGACAAATTAACCGCACCGCTGCTGGAGAAACTCGGGGAGGATCCAGACTATTTCGCAGGTGGACGTATCCGTTAGTTGCGCATTGGGACGGATCCTCAATGCGTGCGTCTTCTTGTAGGAGCGAGCTGTGCTCGCGACTTCTATATCTATCAACTTCGACGTGACAAAACACGAATTATAGAGGAGTGGAGTGATGAAATTCAACAAGGACTTAGGCAGCCCGTTAGCAACGGCACCCGATGATCTTACACAGACTAACGCCGACGGCAAACCTGTCGTTCCGCTAACCCAAGAGCAGAAATATCTCTTTGACAAAAACGGTTGGCTCTTGGTTCCAGGGGTCCTGACGGACTCGGAGGTTGAGGAGATGCGCGATTTCTGTTACCAGTTGAAGCATTCTCCTGAAACAATTCCGCAACACCACCGTTCCACTTATGGCGGTCCCTTGGAACAACTGACAGACCATCCCGTTGTAGTGGCATTTGGGAACGAATTCCTGGCTTCTTCTTATCTTGCTTCGGATGTATGTTACGGCTTCCGTATGGAGATGAGTTTTCTGGCGTTACGTTCTACGACGGACGAGGTGCCTTTTACATTCCACCCACACAACGGCAACGGTCTGTGGCGGATGCCCGGAGATTGCCATCAGTACGCGTGTCTACCCGGTCAGGCGTATAGCGGTTTAACGCGCGTCGTCTGGGAGCTTAATCCTGTGGAGAGAGGCGACGGTGGCACGATGTTCATTACGGGCAGCCACAAGGCGGCGTACACTGCACCAGACGGTGCCCACACACAAGAATGGGAGTACTGGGACACCTATTCTTGTCCGGCTGGGTCGGTCATTATTTTTACGGAAGCAATTACGCATAGCGGACAACCGTGGCAAAACTCGGATACCGACCGCGTGGCGATTTTCAACGCCTATAATTCAGTAGATAAACGGTGGAGTTTATCGAAACCGCCCCAGGCATTGCTTGAGGCGATGCCTCCTAAACGCCAAACGCTCTTCCGCGATGCCTATGTAAAAGGCAACGTAACCGGCACAGACTTTAACATGGCATTATAAATAGTTGTCAGCGGCCACTTATAGGAGCACGGTTTGCGATTCTTTGGATTAAAATGGGGTGTAGCTTGAAACGAAGTGGAAAGCGGATCTACGGAGAGGAACGTGAAGACTACCAATTTGCCTGACCGAACCGCAAGGAAAGTTAAAAATATGACACCAAAACAACGTTACCTGTTTGATGTAACCGGATACCTTCACTTAGAAAATGTCATCACCGGTGATGCATTAGCGGAGGCTTCTGAAGCCGTTGATAGATATATCACAACTCCACCTAACAAGTTGCCAACGGGCTTTGAAATCCAAGGACTTCATCAACACGGGTTCGCTTTTGATAAATCACTTGAGTGTTTAACCTCCCACGCCGCGCTGTGGCCGATTATCAAAGAGTTGACAGATAATCAACCACGATTTGGCAGGGGTTCGCTGAAGCACGATAAGCACGATTTGTGGGAAGCTGGCGAACGTGCGAAAGTGAATCCGGGAGGTCTTCACTGCGCACGTGATGATTACGGGTGGTATAGCACGCGCTATGAAGTTGACAATGGACGTATCTACTGCGACAACTTCGTCTGCTTTCCCTATTTCACGGATGTCTATCCCGGTGACGGTGGACTCATCGTGATTCCGGGTTCACATAAAAGCGAGTTCGATCGTCCGAAAGAACTGCTGACGCTGAATGAAGCCGATGGCATTGATCCGCTTGACGATCCGGTTTTCGTCAATATCACCCCGAAGGCAGGGGATATTGTGATTATCTCGGAATTACTAACACACGGTGTATTGCGATGGAAGCCGAAAGATCGGGATCGCCGCTTTCTCGTTTTACGGTATTTCCCACAGTTCTCAGGGGCACATAGTTTCCCACAGCCTATCTTGGATCGGTTGTCGCCGGAGACCTTGGAATTAGTGGAATCTGCACCGTATGGGCATATCAAGGAGATTGTCAAACAGGATGCGGTTACGTTGACGGTTTAAGGGTAGTCAGGTGCGTTTACAAAGTACTAAATCAACACCAAATGACACATAGCGTTCGGCGGGATTTATAACACTGTGGTAGCCAACAACCCAAGGGCGTTCACATAGCCGATGAAGGTCGCGCCTGCATCACCGGAATCACATAACTCCGAATTGTGAGTCCTTCAAGTATCTCTGTTTCTACACGCGGTTCAGGATTGACGCGGTGATCAAATATGATGTAAAATCCTTCTACTGCCTTTTCTAACTTGAGATACGTCGCGAGCTGCTTCTTGCCCGACTGATAACGCCGCTCGCCTTCCCAAATCTTTGTCTCAACGATATATTTTCGGCCGTTGTGCAGAATGATGAGGTCCATCCTGCCGCGTCCGGTTGGCACTTCAAGGTAAATGTTACCGCCTACGATGCGGATAAATTGCTCCAGATAGGTGTAAAGCAGATACTGCCCAATAAACTCTTGTGGGGTATCAGGGACTTGCAGGATACGGAAACCGGCGCGGGCTATGAAGTCTTTGAAGTTATCAAGTAGAGGTCCCATCAAAAGCAGTCCAGTAGGGGTGAGATAATCTATAAAGTCGGTGTCACTATTTTCTGAGAAATAGTCCCCCTCAAGTCCGTTAATAAGTGGCTGGAACGCCTGTATGATGCAATGCTGATAAATCGGATTGACGATCTCACATAAGCCATCTGCCCCTCTTGCGATAACCCCGTAAGTGGTGAGTTCACTAATAATTTCATTACGCAGCGTGAATTGCACACCCCTCTCATAAGAGACGATTCGCATCAAGAGGTTCTCAAAGCGGGGGTCCCTTCGGATGTTCGTCAGTAGATGTGTTAAGTTGACGTTTTCTTCTTCAAGGAGCAGTGTGTGTGCCTTCACAAAGTGCGCCATTGTAATGGTCTGAGTTTTTGGGATATCCAACGCCTCTGTGAGAATCTGTGCAAGTCGGTTGACCAAAAAGGGTTGGCCCGCTGTCTGTCTATGGAAGGCTTCAATAACTTCAGGTGTGAAGGCTTGTCCGACTTCATCTGTATACTGAGCGAGGAGTTCTTGCACCTGTTGGTGGGTAAAGTTGGGCAAGTGAAACTCGTCCTGGATATTGAATGGGGAAATAGATCTATCGTAGTTAAGTTGTGTAATGCTCTTGACCCCCACGATGCCGACGCTGTGCGGACATCGGCTTTCATCAGAAAGGTAGATGTCACGAAGCGAATGAAGAAAATCATTTAGAGCCACTTGAGGAATTCCATCAAATTCGTCTATGATGAGGACGACCTTCCCGGCCTTATATTGACACTCCAGAAAACCGGCAAACTCTTCAAAGAATTCCATCATTGAAATGTGATTGTTGAATTTCGTGTTATTTAGAAAACGCGTGAGTGCCTCAGCAGGCACGTACCCCCGTTTTCGGCAAACCTGCTCAATTTCCTTACGAACCCTTTTGTAAAGGGCTTCATAGAAATCGGACGTGGACAGATTTTTATATATTTCAAAATTCAGTTGAATCGGGAAATAGGTTGATGATTTAGCGGTAAGCGTATCTAATGCGAATCGGAAAAACGTGGTTTTGCCGGTTTGGCGTGGGGCGAAAAGAACGACGTAACGGCCCTCTTCGATGCGGGCGATAAAGTCGGCTATCTCCTCGGTACGCGAGACAACGTAGTGACGCTCAGGATACACGCGGCCTTGGGTGCCAAAACGTCTCATTTTTTTTCTCCAAGTTTGCGTTAAAATTCTTAGCGATTTATTGTATCATACCCAGTTATGAAAGTCCACACTTAATTGCCTGTTGGCCAACAACCACCTTGATATTTTCCCAAGAACATGTTACCCTATAGATAGTCTAAGTTGCCATTTGTAGCATAATCTGTTAGATTGTGTGAGTTATTGTAGCATGGTTTCTTGTTAGGCTGTGCCTGTGTGTTCACAAACTCACCTTTGTAGCATAATCTGTTAGATTGTGCCTGTGAGTAGGCAAACTGATAGGAAAAACCGGTGGTGAATAAAGAACAAATTGTCTCCCAAGATCCACGCGTAATGCACGGCACCTTAGTTTTTGCTGGCACTCGCGTACCAGTTGAGAGCCTCATTCAACACCTTGTGGCAGGCGACTCGCTTGATATATTCCTTGACGATTTTCCGACAGTCTCACGTGAGCAGGCAGCGGCTTTTTTGTGAAGCCGAATCTTATTGCTACCAACTACCACGTGATTGAAGGCGCAGCACGCGGCACCGCGAAGTTAGTCGAAAAGCATACCACATACAATATTGAAGGCACCACGGCAACTGACAAGATGAACGATCTTGCCATTCTAAAGGTAACAGCGTATGGTATCAAACCGCTTTCGCTCGGAGATAGCGATACCGTTCGGATTGGTGAGACGGTTTATGTTGCAGGTAATCCTAAAGGTTTGGAAGGTACATTTTCGGATGGTATTATTAGCAGCCGCCGAGATAAGGACACGAAGGAACGCTTGCAGATGACTGCGCCGATTTCTCCCGGAAGCAGTGGTGGACCTGTGCTAAACCGTAAAGGTGAAGTTATTGGCGTATCGCTATCATGGTACCGTAATTCGGGCGATCCGTTGGATGTCCAACCCCTTAATATCCTTATTCCCTCAAACTGTGTTAAGACGCTGCTTACCCATTCTAGTAGTCTGTCACATCTAAACTGACAGGTCGTTCGTAGTAGGGCAATTCATTGCCCGTTTCTGACGTGCGATAAATCGCACTACTACGAACTGGGGTTTCCCATCATTTGAAAGTTGACAGAACACTAGCACTGCAAAACCTTTGGGACAGGACAACGTCTATATATCTCCCGATACCTACTTTAGGTGGGGATATATGAAGTTAGAGCTGGAGGACTATAATGGTGCTATTGCTGATCTTACTGAAACTATTCGACTTGCCCCAAAGAATACCTATGCTTACTACAACCGAGGAATAGCAAAGTCCCACCTCGGACAGTATACTAATGCTATTGCTGATTGGAGCGAGGCAATCCGACTTGACCCTAACTTTGTCTCTGCCTATGTCAACCGAGGATTTCTGAAGGGTGAACTTGGACAATACATTGCTGCTATTGCGGATTATGACACTGCCATTCTCCTAAAACCCAACTTTGCCGTTGTCTACTATTATCGAGGGCAGATGAAGGGCAAAATTGGAAAGAACGCCGCTGCTATTGTGGATTATGATGCTGCAATCCAACTAAAACTTGACGATGTTGAGATATATTTTTATCGGGGAGTCGCAAAGTCCAATCTTGGGCAATACACCGCTGCTATCGTAGATTTTGATACAGCAATCCGACTTAAACCTGGGTACGCCTTGGCATACTCTAATCGAGGGAGTGCAAACACCAAACTCGGAGATTACAGTGCTGCTATAGCGGATTATGGCACAGCTATTCACCTAAAACCCGATCTAGCTGAGGCATACAACAGTCGCGGAGGTCTGAGACATAAACTCGGACAATACGCCGCTGCTATTACCGACTATGACAATGTAATCCGACTCAAACCCAACGATGCCTTATTGTTCTACAATCGAGGAAGCGTGAAGTGTCAACTAGGGCAATATACCTCTGCTGTTTTAGATTTTGACAATGCAATCCGACTTAAACCCGATTTCTCCATAGCCTTCCATAATCGAGGAGTTGCGAAGGGTATACTGGGTCACACGCGTGAAGCAAAGCAAGATCTCCAAGCAGCGTTGAAACTCGCGGAAAAGTCAGGCGATGTACGCCTTAAAACTCAGATTATAGAGGCACTTCGACTTATGGAATAGGAATCAAAAATAATAGAATGTCCGCTGTTGCAGTTAGTTTCCCGGCTCTGGCAAGCAGCTTCCTTGTGCCCACTATTAGAAAATGTTGTGCTAAGATATAAAGTTAAAATATAAAACATGTTAGGTTTAGTAGAAATAATGATGAACCTATAATTGTTTCTGATTCATTCAAACTGAAAACTGAACTGAATGAGTGCTTAAAGAAGTATAGAATCAAGTATATCAAAAAGGCTACGAAGACAATTGATAGATGGAAAATCAAAAATCGGTATCCTACATAAAACCAAATATCTATCCATAATTGTGAATTGGTGCTGTGTATAATTTTATCAGGATGTATTCTCTAATTGAGGACATGTAAAAGTGCAAGCTATCATTCTATGCGGGGGTCTCGCGACGCGGCTCGGTGAGACCGTAAAAACACTCCCGAAAATCTTATTAAAAATCAATGGAAAAACAGTTTTGGAGTGGCAAATCCAGTTGTTGAAGGAAGCCGGTGTTACCGAGGTCGTCCTTGCATCCGGACATCTGCACGATGTGCTTTATGAACGCGTCGGTGAAACTTATGCTGGTATGCGTATCCACTATGCCAAAGAGGAGAGGCGACTCGGCACTGGCGGCGCAGTTCAAAACGCCATGAAGCAGGTTAATACATCGCCTTTTTTTGTGCTGAACGGCGATATTCTACTCGCAAACTTTTCACTCCGAGAGATGTTAGCTCGGTTTTGTGAAGAAGTGACTGGTGTGCTGCTGAGTGTACACGTTCCCGATATTCGTCCGTACGGCGAGATCGTAACAGACAGTAATGGGAAAATTACAGCCTTCCGCGAGAAACAACCTACCTATCGCCCCGGATATGTCAACGGGGCAATATATCTCTTCAATCAAAGTATTGCTAACACCTTTCCGAAGGGACAAGAGGTCTTTTCGCTGGAGCGGGACGTTTTTCCGTCTGTTTCTAATCTTTATGCATTACAGACAGATGCAGATTGGATTGATATCGGTGTGCCAGAACGGTTGGCTTATGCGCGTGAACATTTTTCGTCGTTTTAGATCTCTGTCATATCTCCTGTGCGCAACACAACGTAGCTCCGATACCGTTCAGCGTGTATCTCGCCAATTTCAACTGCATCTTGGACGGCACAATCGGGTTCCGCGACGTGAGCACAATCGTTATATTTGCAATTACCGAGATAAGGTTCCATCTCCGGGAAATAGTATTCTAAATTTTCAGTGTCAACACCCCACAATCCGACCTCTCGGATACCGGGTGTATCCGCAACTTCGCCGCCGAAGTCAAAAGAAAAAAGTTCCACAAGCGTTGTTGTATGCCGACCCTTCTGTGTTTTAACCCCGACTTCACCGACGCGTAGCCCTAAGTTGGGTTGTAATGTGTTCAAGAGGCTCGACTTCCCGACACCAGATGCCCCGACGATCACACTAAATTTATCCTGTAGCACATGCCGAAGCGGTTTGAGACTCTCAAGGTCATTGATGCTGGTATAGAGTACCCGGTATCCCAATTTCTCGTAATTGGTAAAAGCATCGGAGAATTCTTCTCGTTGCGTTGCATCCACTAAATCCATCTTGTTCAGACATATAACCGCTTCCATGTCGCCTGCCTCCGCTAAAATTAGGAATCTGTCGAGGGTCCTGAAATTAAGCGGTGGCATTAGGGTTGAAACAACAGCCACGATTTGGTGGGCATTGGCAACGATAACCTGTTCGATGTCCCCGTGTTTGCCTGCGTATTGCCGCGAGAATTTCGTCTCGCGAGGCAGAATATCCTCTACCACGCCTTCCTCTTCATCAAGTTGCGTGAAAACAACCCTGTCACCGACAGCAACCGGGTCGGCGTATAATCTACGTCCAGTTTCGGAACGACGTTTCCGTTTGAGGGTGCCGCGGAGTGTGCATCGCAGGATAAGATCCCCATGTTGGACATCATAAAATCCTGTTCGTGCTCGGATAACTCTGCCTTGTTCGTGTGTAAGGATAAATTCCACCCCCTAAAAGCGTGGAAGAGGTTGATACTACAATTAGAAATCTTTTAGATATAAGCCTTCATGGTTTTCAAAGCTACCTCAATATCTTCGTCAAAGTTGTCAAACTTACACTCACACGAGACGCGACCATCATATCCGGCTTCTCGTAGTGCCGCGAAGAAGTCCGTAAAGTCAAAATCGTCATTTCCCGGGTAAGAACGTTTGACAGGTTCTGCAATATGGACATGCGCAAGCCATTCGGCAGCATCAACGATGTTTTGCATCGGTTCTTCTTCCTGCCAGATGTGATAGAGATCCGCCAGTGCTCTGATACCTTTGCGATTGACCCGTTTTGCCATAGCGAGTCCGTCTGCGACTGTTTTGAGGATATTACCCTCGCGCTGGCAAATTGGCTCGATGACAATAATCATGTTGTGCGCTTCGGCGTGGTCTGCCGCCATATCGAGGAATTCAGCGATTTGCGCTAACCCCCGTTCGCGTGAATAGCCTTCCGCTATATTCCGGGAACCGCTACTTCCGTAGACGATAATCTCGCCTCCAATCTCATTGGCTCTACGACAGGCGGTTTCCACATAGCGGGACAGACGGGGAAAATCCACCGTATCGCCTACCACCCGCAGATTCCCTGGGATGAATCCTGCGTACGATTCTGGCTTCAAGGGTGCGTTCGCTGCCTGCTCACGAATCTTTTGAAATTCGGCTTCATTCGCTTCAGGTATTAACGCCGTTTGAACACCTAATTCGATATAGTCATACCCAACTTCTGCAAGTCGATTAACATTCTCTAAACCTGTACAGACCCCAAATCTCATCAGTGCTGTCTCCTTATCTGTGTGCTAAAGCCTCGGAATGAAAGCATGCAAAACATTTTCAATGACAACAATTACCAATGCTATCAAGTATGTATTAAAAAACCCGTTAAGTTCAAATCTGGGGGTTACCTTGTTAGCGATTGCGAGTAGAAAAGCGGCGATCGTAATGTAAGTGGGCGGTTTCGCCAGATAGAACAATAGTTTTGGAAAACAGTTGACACAATCTAAGGCATGAACAATATCGTCAGGCGGCGGTGCTGTCATCAAGAGTTCTATCCCTTGGGGTAGTGCTGGGTTTGTGAGAATTCCGATGCCTATGACTTTTAGAACCCCCATGCCGACTGCGATCCCCGCTGCTGTTTGCCACCCATCAACTTTCACGATTGGTAAGAAATAGACGACTCCGAAAACCGTGATGCTCAAGATAATCAGATTTAGCAGCTTTGAGAGCACACTGTTTCCGGCAGTTGTAGTGCTGCCTTCTGCCGTGAGTGGTCTTACAGGGCCGGCTTGAGCCCATAATTCCTTAAGGGCGTTGACAGGGATAGCGAAATTGAGGTTTTGCCCATCCTTTCGGGTACTCGCGGCGACCCCGATAACTTCTCCTTGACTGTTTAGTACCGCGCCGCCACTGCTGCCTTCGGAAATGGGAGCGGTGATCTGGATGACTTTACCGCGTATGCCTGAATTTCCATCAGGTTGGATATTACTGATGATACCATCAGAGAAAGTCCCTTCTAATCCGCGCGGATTCCCTACCGTATAGACAATTTCACCGATTTGAATAGTATCGCTATCGCCAAGTGGCAAGGGTGGTGCGAATAAGTTTGATACCATGAGTATAGCGAGGTCGCGATCCTTGTCAATTGCAACGTAGCCATCAACATCGTATGCTCGTTCAGTGCCTGCAAGTTTGGTGATGCCTTTCGTTGCATTTTCAATCACATGATAGTTCGTTACAACCAAGTTATCTGTAATCAAGAATCCGCTGCCTTGGGAGTTATTGCTCCCCTTGGATTCCATGTTCAAAACGACTGTGGAACGCAAAGCGTTTTGTGCGATTTCCTCGCGGGTCTGGGCATTTATCGCGATGGTTTCGCAGCATAGTAACAGTATTAAGCCGATAAAGTAGCTTATTTTTTTTCTTCGGTTTTGCATAATGTCTCTCATGTTGTCCTCCCTATTTCCCGAATCTGCGCTTGCGTTGACTATAGGCGCGCAAGGCGCGTAGGAAGTCGATCTTCCGAAACGAGGGCCAGTACGTGTCGCAAAAATAAAATTCTGAATAAACGCTTTGCCAAAGCAAAAATCCCGATAGTCGTACCTCTCCACTGGTGCGAATGATTAATTCGGGGTCGGGGAGGTTTGAGGTGTATAAATAGGGCGTTATCTTGTCCACAGTGAGTTCGTCCGCAATTTGGCGAACTGTTTTTCCGCTTTCACTTTCGGCTTTCAGATGTCCTCGAAAAGCCTCTATAATTTCTTCGCGGCCACCATAAGCGACAGCGACATTTAGGATGAACTTGTCGTAATTTTGAGTTGCTTCCTCTGCGTGACGAATCGCTTCTTGAAGACTCGGTGGAAGTAACTCTATTTGTCCCATTGCCCGGACTTTGATCTGATTCGCATGGAGTCCTTCGATTGTGACGAGTTCGCGCATTTTTCCTTCAATCAGTCCGAGAATGCCTTCGACTTCGTGCGATGCGCGTTTAAAGTTGTCAAGCGAGAAAATCCAGATTGAGAAGATCTCAACGCCTAATTCGTCACACCAATGAAGCACCTCTTCCAACTTATTCGCACCTTCATGGTGTCCTTTGATGATATTATCAAGTCCACTCGCTTTGGCGTAACGGCGATTTCCATCAAGGATTACCCCGATGTGACGTGGAATCTTCCATTTATTCGCTTCAGATTCCAGACGCTTTTGATAAGCGTTGTAGAAAAATCTTTCGATTCGGTTTTTGATGGCGTGGAATGGATTCATATTCGGATCCTGATTTGTTGGGACAAGTTGCAGATTAGGGCACCTTGCAAGCCGGTTTTACAAATTCTATTATAACATGAGGAAATTATAAAAAAAAGTCTATTTTGCTCCACAGCAGCTCCTTCAGATTGCTACTTTTTCATAACTTCACGACATTGTTCTGGTTAACAACTTTAAAGGGTTGACAGGTTGTGGCGCGTGTGATAAATTTGTCTAAAATGTGCATAGAGACCACTGTAGAACGTACCCTTAAACAAACCACGCCTACCACCACCCATTGAACGGGTCAAAATCATTTCGCATTCACTGGAGCCGTATTCTATATGGAAGTTGAAACTTCCCGTTCGTTAGTAGCATCCCAAGTTCCTGCCCACGGTGTCACACTCAAATCTATACTTATTGCTGTTATCCTAATACCGATTAACTGCTATTGGATTATTGAGATGGAAGTTATCCGGTATTCAGGACATCCTGTGACGATTTCCCTCTTTTTTAATGTAATCTTTAGTCTCTTCGTGATAATCGGTGTGAACCAATTGTTACGGCGTTTCCTGCCAAGCTTGACCTTAGCACAGAGCGAATTGGTGGTCGTTTACCTAATGCTTTCTATCGCTTCGGGTATTGCTGGACACGATATGCTTGAAATTTTAGTGCCAATGCTCGGACATGCCTTCCGCTTTGCAACGCCAGAAAATGAATGGCAGCAGCTGTTTGTCCCGTTTCTCCCGCAGTGGCTCACCGTTAGTGACACAACGCTTTTATACGGCTACTATGAAGGCGAACTACCCCTTTATACGGTGAGAACATTACTCGGATGGGCAACCCCTGTACTCTGGTGGACAGCCTTTATTACTGTGTTGATTTTTGGCATGCTTTGCATCAACGTAATTGTCCGAAAACAGTGGATCGAACACGAAAAGCTCAGTTATCCAATAATTCAGCTTCCACTCCAGTTGACGGAAACACCACAAAATAGCCTTTTTCAAAATAAATTGATGTGGCTCGGTTTTGGACTTGCGGGGGCACTCGCGCTCTGGAATGGTATTAACTTTCTGTATCCAATTTTGCCTGAACTCCGGACGCGTGTGCGGAGTTTTCAAATTTTTACAGAGAGTCCTTGGAATGCTATGGGTAGAATCCCATTTTCACTCTATCCATTTGCTATCGGACTCGGTTTCTTTATTCCCTTGGATCTTTCGTTTTCATGTTGGTTTTTCTTCTGGTATTGGCGATTTATGCGCGTCCTCGGTGCCGCTCTCGGACTTCGTAGTCTGCCGCGCTTTCCATACATGAGTGAGCAGGCATCCGGCGGTTATCTCGCGCTGTGTGTTTTAGCACTTTGGGCAAGTCGGCGACATCTTTTACACGTCGCAAGAGCCGTTCTCGGACTGAATACCCAACGGGGAAATACAGAGGGGACCGCCTCGGAGCGGGATACATCTGAACCCATGTCTTACCGAGCCGCGACAGTCGGTCTTATTTTGGTGATGGTGTTTCTTGTGGTCTTCTGTTACTATGGCGGCGCAGAGTTGTGGGTGATGTTTGCATTTTTCGTAATATACTATATGATTTCTATCGCTATAACTCGGATGCGCGCCGAGTTAGGCACGCCCGTCCATGATTTACACTATTCGGGACCAGACGAAATATTGACTCGAACTGTTGGCACACGCCGGTTAGGGAGAGGCAACCTTATTATGTTCTCCATGTTTTGGTTCATCAATCGTGCGTATCGGAGCCATCCAATGCCGCACCAGTTGGAAGGTTTCAAAATCATGGAGCGTACAAACATGACCATGCGTCGCATCATCTTTGCCTTAACTCTGGCAACTGTTTTAGGGTCATTGGCAGGATTTTGGGCATTAATTGACCGTGGCTATCGACTCGGCATGGAGGTACGCGCCTATTGGCCTTCTCTGAGTGCTTTCGGCATAGAGCCGTATCGCCGTCTTTCAGGATGGATGCAGGCACCCGAAGAAACGCTTATACCTGAAAGTGGGTTTATGGGAATCGGCTTTCTGTTGACGACAGTGCTAATGTTTTTTAGGATGCGGTTTGTCTGGTGGCCGTTCCACCCCGCTGGGTTTGCTATCTCTACGAGTTGGGGCATGAACGTTACATGGAGCTGTCTTTTCATGAGTTGGTTAGTCAAATGGCTTATTCTTCAGTATGGTGGTGTGGTGAGGCATCGAAAAATAGCCCCGTTCTTTTTAGGATTAATCTTGGGAGAGTTTACAATCGGTAGTCTTTGGACGATCCTCGGGATTATTGTGGGGATTCCTACCTATGGATTTTGGGTCTAACTTCCGCCTGCTAACATGTATTGTATCAAGCACTAATAATCGTCATCGGGATTTGCATTAATTGCTAAGTTTAGTGGTAAGAAGAACAAAGTCAAACTAAACAGAAGTGCCCATTGCCATTCCCATTTGAGATGTGCCATCCCCAGAAATTCGCGGATAGGTTCGACGTAGACAGCAATCAGGTGAAGCCCTATGACGATGAGGAGCATAATGAGGAGCCGTGTGTTCGCAAACATCCTGTGAAAAAGTGATTCCCATGGATACCGCAACGTTTGCCAGCAGGTCGTCAATTGTGTAAAAATCAGTGTGGTGCATGCTACGGTTCGGGCTACCGAAATGTCTGAGGCGTTTGGATCTGTTGAATTTGAAATCGAGAATACATCTCTCAGTAAGGTAGAGACCCCAAGCGGATCGGATAGAGCCGGAGACTGCCAAAGAAGAAAGAAAAAAGGAATAATCGTCATTAGACTGGTGGTTACAGAACGACAAATGATATCCACCGGCGTTGTTTTAGAGAAGAAGCGTGAGCCTGAAAATAGTGTTGGACGGTGATGTTTTTCATCGGCGAATATCTTTTCAGTACCGACACCTAATGAAGGCAGCAAGGTTAAGAGAAATTGCACCCAAATTACCTGGGTCAACGTCAAAGGCATAGGAAGTTTATAGAGGTAATGTAAAACTGTTCCAAAAGTAAGGGTCAGCAGCAAGGAGAGTGTACACGAGAAACTCCACCTTAAAAAGCCTGCGATATTGTGATATGCCTCGCGTACATAAAGCAATCCATCCCTTACGGCTTGGAAACCTTTTTTGTCAATCAATCCGTCGGCAAATGCTTGTACAACGTGGGGTGCCTTACTGCTATCTGCAAGGGTGATATTTGAGACGTTCATTGCTCGCAAATCGTTTCTGTCTTCACCCAAAAACCCGACAGAATGTCCTTGACGTTTCAAACTGAGAACAATGTTCCGACGTTGCTCCCATGTCGGTTCGGAGTAAGCGAGCCATTTTGAGACCTGGGCATCGAATTGTTCACGTGGGACGGCATCTAATTCTTCGCTTGATACAACAGACTTTCGATTGTGAATCAGCCCGAGATCCTTCGCGAAGTCAATAGTCTGCTGCTTCTTATTTTCAGCCATGAGGATTACTTTGAGTCCCGTGTCAAGGCTGGATTTCAGCACCTCCTTTGTTTCTTCACCGCTGCTGACGGAGAGGGCAATAAATCCTAAAAAGATCGCATTATCTTCTACCTCTTGTGGTTTCAAAATGACATCGGAAGAGTGAAAGGCAACACCATAAATCTCGGCTCTGGTGGTAAGTAGATAGTCAATAACCTCACAGTACCTCTCGTAACGATCGTCTTGCATCGGGACAATTTCACCTTCGATGAGTACATAAGCACAGGTATCAAGCACCGTTTGCCCCTCTCCGAAGATGACGTTGAGATAGTTTTCTGGACCCGACTCAAACACTTGCGTTTGATATCCGTAGTTGCGTGTGGCTGGATATGAATCTACCAACGGAAGTTGGGCACTCAAGGCATTTGGTTGATAACCGAGTTGTTCCATCGCTTTCTGGATAGCTGCTTGTACTGAGGATACACCAGCAGATTGTTCTGTTGACCAGTCTTCTTCCGTATTCGACATCTCGGTATTATCTAACTGCTGTCCATTAGAAGTGCCAAGACCGGCTGTGAACACCAAGTGGGGAGCACCTTGTGGGATTTTTCCACCCGTCGGCATTGACGCAATTGTCTCTTGTCGCTCTTTCGGTGTGAAATTTTGCAAGGAATCTAACCACGATTGCCACGTATTGCTATCAATGAGTTGTTCATCCACGAAAAGGTTGGAGATCGTCAGCGCGCGTGTCGTCGAGAGACCGTTTTCATTTGCACAGAAGGCAGTAATACGGCTCAATTTTTCAAGCGTCCGTGAGTGTCGCAGAATAACACCTTTTTCCAGCAATTTTTGGGTGTGTTGCGAAAATGAGAGTCGGAGCAACGAAATAACGTCATGTGGAGCAGATGCAAGAACAAAAAGTACGCCAAGATATATCAGGGCATACCAATCAGTTGACTGATTCTGATATTCAAACCACCATGCGATACCCACAGCTACACCCGCAACTATCACGCCAGCCACTTTTATGACAGTATGCAGACTTTGGGTCTCGTTCTCGGCTAATGTGTTCGCGATGCCAGGCGCATGGACATCGCGACGTTGCCTCCGGATTTCTAAGTCTTTCCCGGTCTGCACGACAATCGCAAAGCCGTGTCCGGCTGTGACATACGTCCCGGCAAATGCCATGTTTTTTTGTCGTTGTGGTGGCACATTTGTCTCTGAAATATCTGTGCTTGTCTTCGCAATAGGTTCCTCAGTCCCAAAGAGTGCTGATTCGTCAATCATTAGACCTTCAGATTCAATAATTCTCGCATCAGCTGGAACATAGTCACCAGGACTAAAAGGAAGTAGATCACCCGGCACGATGTCTTCCGGTGGACAGTGATCAATTTTCCCTTGTCGGATAACTTTGATACTGTGTACCATCAGTTGATGTCTATTGTTATCACGATTCTGGCTGCGGTGATCTGTCAGATATGCCCATCCGATATGCATAGCCAAAACAGTGCCAACGAGGCCTATTGTGTGGAGACTGATGCCGCTTGCCCCATTAGCAAAGCAGACGATTAGAGTGAGTGTTGCTAACGTCAAGATGAGAATGCGCCATGTGAAGAGGGGTCCTAAAAACGTCTTAAGCGAAAAGGCAGTTTCCACTGGATCCAGCTCGTTCTTGCCGTACTGTGCTTTCGCTGCTTGAAAAGCATCTGTACTCAACCCCTGGTCCATGTTGGCATTGAATTTATTCAATATGGATGCAATGTTTTCCGTATGAAAATTGGACATCGTGTTTTTATGGGTGTCAGGCGTTTAGAAATTCGGAAAACTCCTATCATTTATAGAATTGCGAAGTCGGCAATTCTCATTTTTTGATATCTTTAAACCAAAAATGCCTGCCAAGAGAAATTCTACGCTTATCTATCCGCTCCGACAGAGAGCACCAGTTTGTACATTCGCTCCGGCAGCATCTGCTTTCAGAATCTTAATATCACAAGCGATCTGATGTTTATTGAAGGCAGTTTGCATCTGTTTCGCGACCTGTTCGGCGTGTTCCAGACAATAGGCAGCTACAGTCGGTCCCGCACCACTCAGCGCAACACTGAGTGCGCCATTAGCAATAGCAGCTTCAGCGACATCGTTAAATCCAGGAATTAGTGAGGTGCGGTATGGTTGGTGCAGCTTATCCTTCATGGCTACTTTCAACATCTCAAATTGCCCCGTCGCAATACTGGCAATTAGTAATGTGCTACGACTCGTATTGTAGATTGCGTCCGCGAAATCAACCGATTTTGGTAGAACTTCTCGCGCTTGTTTGGTTGAAAGCGGAAAATTCGGGATTGCAAGCACAATGGAGAGTTCCGGGGGAAACGTCAGCCGAATGGTATGCACATGTCCATCTTCTTGTGCTGAAACGACAATACCACCGTATAGTGAGGCCGCCACATTATCTGGGTGTCCTTCCATCTCTGTCGCGAAGTTGAGAAGTTCGGCATCAGAAAATGGCAGCCCACATAAGATGTTCGCTGTTAACAATCCACCAAGAATGGCTGTACCACTGCCACCTAACCCACGGATTGCAGGTATTCCATTGTCAATGCGTAGTTTAAAACCGTTGGGACGTTTTGTTCCGCTTCGCTTGAAAACTAATTCGACTGCTTGAAACGCTACATGTTCTGGCGTATTCGGTATCTTATCGGCATCTACGCCGCTTACAACGACTTCGGTTGCGGTGTCGGATGGTTCCAATGTGACTGTGCTGTAGAGTTGTAAAGCGAGTCCTAAGACATCAAAGCCAGGACCCAAATTCGTCGTGCTTGCTGGGATACGAGCGGTGACTTTCTCGTTTAACGCACTATTGAAAGTTTGAGGCATACAAGAAATTCCTATTATTAATGGCTATCGGAAACCGTCAGGTCTACAATTTCATGATTGCAGTTTCCATTCTGCCTAATGCCTCTTGGATATTTTCCAATGAATTAGCATACGAGAGTCGGAGGTAACCGTCACCGTATTTGCCGAAGGAGGTACCGGGCAATAGCGCGATGTCTGCCTCATTCATCAGATAATCAGCGAGTGCTTCACACGAGAGAGGGAGTTGCGTGACGTTGGGAAACACATAGAAGGCACCGAGCGGTTTGATACAGCTCACGCCTTCAATAGCATTGAGTCCACCCACAATCGCATCACGGCGTTTCTGAAACTCGTCTACCATCTCTGTAACAGAGGTTTGCTGACCTGTCAATGCTTCTATTCCAGCGATTTGTGTGAAAGTCGCAGTACAAGAATTAGAATTGATTGTGAGCTGTGTAATCTTGTCTGCGATTTCTTGTGGGGCAATACCGTATCCGAGTCGCCACCCTGTCATTGCGTAGGTTTTAGAATGTCCCTCGATGAGAATTGTTCGTTCTTTCATACCGGGGAGGTTGATGACACTATGATGTTTGCCTTCGTAGAGGATGCGAGAGTACACTTCATCTGTCAGCACATAAAAGTTGTGTTTCTGTGCCAGTTCAGCGATTGCTTTGAGGTCTTCTGGCGTTAGGGTCCCGCCTGTCGGGTTTTGCGGTGAGTTGAGAATAAGCAGCTTCGTTCGGTCAGAGATTGAATCAACGAGATCTTCGAGCCGGAATCGGAAATCTACCTCTTCGCGAAGGGGCAGCGGAACGGCTTTTCCACCGATGAAGTCGATAACTGATTCATAGACCGGAAAACCGGGTTCGGGATAAATCACTTCGTCACCATCATCGATTAGAGCCAAGATAGTAAAGAAAATAATTGGCTTCGCACCGGGTGTCACGGTGACCTCATCTGGGTGGACGCTGATCCCGCGCGTCTCCGTTATGTGGTGCGCGACAACTTCACGAAACTCCGGCACGCCAGCGGATGGACAGTAGCCGGTATGTCCGTCCTTCATTGCTTTATATGCTGCCTCAATAATATTAATCGGTGTTGGGAAATCCGGTTGCCCTATTTCTAAATGGATGATGTTTCTACCTTGTGCCTCTAATTGTTTCGCTTTCGCAAGCACTTCAAATGCCGATTCTGTCCCCAATCGATCCATTCGCGCCGCGAACGTGGATATTTCCAAAATTATACCTCCGATTCCACAAAAAACGATTTGTTCAGGGTTGTGTGGCAGGGAGACGTTCCCATTGCCCTACAACATTGTCTTGATGTAAAATATGGACGTAGGGAGTAGCCGTATTCGGAATTGCTGCTACTCCCTTATGTTTCCTTTTATTCTGCGCGCATGACGGCTCCCGTGGAACTTGCTAACCACACATTTTTTCCATCAAGCACGAAAACTTTAACTAATTTCTCCGTAGAATCTTCAAGCTCCCAGGTTGTGCCACCATCAGTGGTATGTAGAATGGCACCGACCCCAAAGTCACCACCGATAGCCCAGCCGTTATTCTCGTCCGCAAACCCAACACTTCGTAGTGTTTCTTGTGTGCCACTGGCTTGCTCTGTCCAGCTTTCGCCACCGTTATTGGTATGAAGGATTACACCATTTTCACCGACTGCCCAACCCATTGAAGCGTTAAGGAAAAAGAGGTCTTCGAGAATGTCTTCTTTACCAGTCTCTTGCGTAACCCAACTCTGTCCTCCGTCCGTGGTTTTTTGAATTAAGGCACTCTGTCCCTGTGTGCTCGGGCTCACGCGAACCCCCGCAAGCCAACCCGTCTCTTCGTCAAGGAACTGGACAGCGTTGTACATATTCGCATCGTCGTCGCCAACAGCACCGAGTTGGCCACCTTGAAGCACCTTCCAAGAGCGTCCACCGTTTTTCGTGGAGAGGATTGTATCGCTCTCTCCTACGGCGAGGCCGACATCTTTATTTACGAAATAGATGCCCTTAAGTCCGTTGCCAACTTTGCTGGTTTGTAATTCCCAGTCTTGACCGTTATCAGTTGCTACAATCGTGCCATTCGCACCAACTGCCCAACCATGTTTATCGTCTAAAAAGTAGACCTCAGCTAAATCGGCAGGGATTTGAACTTCCGATTTTTGCCAGGATGCACCACCGTCTGTCGTGTAACCGATGAAGCCCGGATTTTCAAAATCCTCAAACGACGCTGCACCCACTACCCAGCCGGTATTTTTGCTTGTGAAAGTGATAGACATGTAATCCCGAACGTTTGGGTCGCGTTCTTGCACGACTGTCCATCCTTCCGCCGTCGGTAAAGCAACAAAAACAGAACAGGCGATTGCCACTGTTACGAGAATCGCTAAATGCAATGTAAGTTTTAAACTTTCCTGCCTGAGACAAATTTTGTCCACACGGACAAAATTTGTCTTTGCTTTACATTGTCCGTGTGACTTCAATTTATTCATCTTTATCCTTCTCCTTTATTCTAATTTTCTGTAACAAGTTTTCAGTTCGTGAGGCACACTGAGAGTGTTGTGTTAGCAGCGCGCCTTGAGTGTGAGGGATGTGAATCAGATGTGACTTTGAATCCCTCCAGAAATTAGCGTCTAAACGCCAATCAGAAAGGCATACTACGTCGACAAAAGTCGTTTTTATAATATAACTCTGAAGGAAGAATTAAGTCAAGACATTTTTTCGTGTCGTGCCCGTTGCGTCTCTGCTTATGTACTGCGCTGAAACGGATTCCGCAATATGCGTAAGCACACCTTGGCATTATTGCCACCTACGAATTGTCATCTATTTGGCAACAATCAAAGTGCCAGTCTTAAAACTCTCCCCTACTTGAAGTTGGTAGACATAAACGCCACTTTCTACAATCTCACCGGCTTCATCGCGCCCATCCCACGTCAACTCTGTTTCTCCGGGCAGTGCGGTTAAGGTTTTGACGCGCATTCCGTCGATGTCATAGATAAGTACTGAAAATTCACCCGAAGCGTCTTCAAGTGTCCGTGCAGGGAACACAACCTGATTGAAATCTTCACTTGGAGAAAGCGGCGTGAATGGATTTGGATAGGGTTCGTCAAGTATGCGAAGCCTTTTCTCTATCTTTTCGGATTTGTTATCTGCTTCATCAAAGGCAATAACGGCATAGGTAAAACTACCTGTAGTTAAACGGCGTCTATCAATAAATTTGTATTCTGTTTTTGACTCGCTTATTTCTCCGAGTTGGGTATCCCCCTCAAAAATTTGATATTTTATTACGTCGCGACTACTGCTTGGTTTCCAGAGAACTTCGACCCCATCACTTGAAGTGATGATACTCAGCATCATCGGAGGCTCCGGTGCAGCTGTGTCGACAGATACTTCAACTGTTTGAATCGCAGAGCGTTCTGATTGTAAGAAGAGCGTCTTGTAAGCGGTTATCTGATACGTATGACTTCCCGGTGGCACATTTATCTCTCGGAACGTCGTTGATGAACGGTTTTCAACATTGATTGGTGCTTCCTTATTCCTATAGATGAGATAGCCGCTAACATCGAGGTCTTCTGATTTCTGCCAACGGAGTGTCACATCGTTTTCACCAGTTCCGTCGGCTTCAGCCGTGAAACCTATAACCGGATCAGGGGGTATGTTCGGGATGACCTCTAAAGTAAAATCGTCGTTGTTGAGTTTGCCATCCGCCTGTCCAGATCGGATAAATTCGCCGATGGGGCCGTCTTGGAGGTTGCGGAGCCGTGTTCTAAAAACTGACTCTAATATAACCGTGTTTGGGGTTCGAGCGTCAAATGTAATTTCATATATGGAATTTTGAAAGTCGACGACGGCATCTGCTAACTCGACGCGTAGAATGGTTCCGCCGGAGACGACGGCTCGCGCGACAATGGGATTCCCGTCGCGTTTGATGCCTTTGAAATCGGAGGATCGCGTCGAAAATCCAGGCGGCATTATGACTTCAATCGTCTTAATTTCCTCACCGGGCTCTGCTAATGATCGGTCAACAACGAGCGTTACAATGAGTGGCACCGTTGAACTGGCGGGGACAACGCCTTTCGTTTCGCCTTGGACGTTTATCTCGCCTACGGAAGTAACCGCACCATGACTGATTATCGGAACAAATACACCAACAGTAAGTATTAAAATAATCGCTGTGTTTTTCATTGGAGAAACTCTTTTCTTAAAGTATCAGGTTGAGCGAGAATCGCTGTGTCGTATTATTTTCGAAATCCCCACTCAGTAGTTGGATTCCGTAGTCGAGTTGGAGGTTCGTGTTACTAATCGGGATTTTGGCACTTCCGCCGAAGTTGAGGGTTGTTGCAGTGCTTGCTCCATTTTTTGCCCCGTATCCACCGCGGATAGCAATAGCTGTGTTAAGCCAAATTTCTATGCCTGTTCGGATATAAATTTCACCGTTACGGGATGCAATCTCCACTGTTCCTAAACTTCCTTTTAGAAAGTTACTAACCGCTTCACCTTGCGCGCTCATTTCTGCTATAGAGGCAAGTCTATATACCAAACCGGCACGGATATTCAGCGGCACTGCGTCTGTGTGTGTATCAGAGATACTCATGTTTGCAGGGAGTAAATTCTCAACAGACGCTCCAAGGCTCAGACTCTGGAACGGTTTGGTAATCACGCCGAGATCGAATGAAATAGCGGAACTGGAGGTCTGCGCAAAGTACGGGTTCTCAGCGACAAATTCGTTTGCTGCGTCGAAAGAGGTACCAAGAAATTTAAAGTTTGCCCCGATTGCCAACTGTTTGAAGAGCGCATTTCCATAGGAGATACGCACCACTTGTTCCTGATAGATTTCGGAGTCTTCTGCGAGGATGCCGAGACTCGCGCCAAGTGAACCTATTCTCCCGAACGGAATAATACCGCTGACACTGTTATAGGTGATGAGTCCATTGAAGCGTTGTGCCCGCGTGGCACCAATCTGGATTGCATCGATATAGCCTAATCCTGCAGCGTTGTAACTTGCGGCGTTGCTATCGTCGGCGAGCGCAACGAAGGCACCACCTAAACCCAGCGGTCTTGCCCCAACGCCAATATCGTTAAATGTCGCGGATGCAGTCGTCGGGAAAAATAGGGCTATCAGTAGAATTATATGGCGTGTGTGTTTCAATCTATTGTTTCCTTTTAGCAATATTTATTTTATGCGTTTGTGGGTCTCATACTCGGTAGGTCTACTTTGTGAGTTGCTGATATTTCTCTGAATCTTCAGTTAAAAACTTAATTCGGTGATCCTGTCATCGGCACGAAACTGACCCCTGTAACCTCTGTCGTTTCCAGAAACGGCTCGGAACCCTCTTCAATTTGGGGCTTCTTCTGAATTAAAAGGAGATTTTGCTCACTATCACCGACTGGAATAACCATTCTTCCGCCTTCGCCGAGTTGCTGAACCAAGTGCTCTGGGACGACCTTAGGCGCGGCTGCCACAAGCACGGCATCATAAGGCGCATATTCCTGCCAACCGTGATGACCATTGCCTTCTTTGAAGGATATATTCCGGTAGTTGAGACGTTCTAACCGAGCCTTCGCGCTTTTGGCGAGTGTCGGCAGAATTTCGACTGAGTAGACTGCCCCTGCCAATTCTGCTAAGATAGCTGTTTGATAGCCACATCCCGTTCCAATTTCAAGTACTTTTGAAGTCGGGGTGAGTCTTAGCAGGTCCGTCATTAATGCAACGATATACGGTTGCGAAACTGTTTGTTGGCAATGGATGGGGAGCGGACCGTCCCGATACGCTATGTTGAGATATTCTGGCTTTACGAACAGGTGCCGTTCTACCTTTTGCATGACAGCGAGTGTTCTCGGATCGCGGATGCCACGAGCTTCGATTTGATCCTTAACCATCTTCTTGCGTAGGGTCTCATAGTTTTTAGCAAGTAGCATTTTAATGTTAACTCCCGGACATCATTTTTTCCTTTGATGATCATACGGAAATTTCAATCAGAGACTTCTAAGACAGTCTGGTTCTATTGACCCATGGCTATGTGGTAGGGCATGAGAAGAAAAAGTCTGTGTTGCCTAAGGATATTTATAAGTTTCAAAGTGTCGCTGAAACCTCCATATCGCGCGATAAGTGGTAGTTCTATAATCTTACGCTCACCACCGATACCTTCAGGTGCAGCCTGATATAGCGGGGCAGATGAGAATCGAAGATTATTGACAAGTTGGGAGGACCATGTCTGTTTAGGGAAACGAATGATCTCAACCGTTTTTTCTTGCAATCCCGCATATTCTTGCGCGATGGCGAGTGCAAGGTTTAAACCGCCGAGTTCATCTACCAATCCGTTTTCTTTTGCCTGTCTGCCTGACCAGATACGTCCACGTCCGAGTTTATCTACCTCGGGTGTTGTTAACTCGCTGCGTCCAGCAGCTACCTTTGTAATGAATTCGTTATAGACTTCCTTAATCTGTTTCCGAATGATTTCCTGTGCTGAGGGCGGGTAATCGCTATAATCTGAGTAAAAATCAGCATGTTCGCCCCGTTTAAGAATTTCCTTTTGGATTCCCAGTTTTTCGTAGAGTCCTTTCAAGCTATACTTACCGCCAATCACACCGATCGAACCCGTAATTGTTCCGGGTTCAGCGACGATAACATTTGCCGGTGCAGCAATATAGTAGCCTCCTGATGCTGCCACATCTCCCATTGACACCACCACCGGTTTGATCTTGGTAAGTGGAACCAAGGCTTGCCATATAATATCAGCAGCGACAACAAGTCCGCCCCCGCTATCAATCCGCAAGACGACTGCCTTTATAGCATCGTCATCTTTTGCTTCCCGAATCGCTCGCACGATCGTATCCGCACCCATGACTTGTGTCCCCGTAAGCAGATCAGTGAAACTATCACCTGTTACCATCAATCCTTTCGCTTCAATAATTGCAATTTTCGGCTGTGGGACCCGCCAATCCTGCGTATACAACCTGCTTTTTGCGTATTCATTAAGGGATACCAAGTCTGTGTGTTTATCGGTGAGTTCGGTTACAGCATTTTTCAGGTGCCCTTCAGTGGAGATCCGGTCAACAAGTTCGATACGGAAAGCTTGCAGTGCTGTGTAGGGTCCCTCGTCAATGCGTTTTTTGACATCTTCGGGAGTCCATCCACGTCCCTTTGCAATCGCATCTACGAGCTGTTCATAGAGATCGTCCAGAATGATGTTCTGGATTTCGCGTTGTGCTTCGGACATCTCTTTTCTTGTGAAGGCTTCGGCGGCAGATTTATATTTCCCAATATGTTCGAGATTCGCTCTGATACCGAGCATGTCCAAGGTTCCTTTATAAAAGGAACGTTCTGCGCGCAGCCCAATCAACCGTACTTCGGCGAACGGATGTATTAAGATACCATCACAGACAGATGCGACAATATAATCTCCAGTGGAGCATTTAGTGGTGATGTAGCAGAGGACAACGCGGCCGGATTCCCTGAAATTCAAGATGGCATCTGCCATTTCCTGAAGTTGTGCCATGCCGTAGTCATCTCCATTGATACGAACGAGAATGCCAGCAACATCTTCATCCGATTTTGCTATGGACAAGACATCTTTCAGGGAGTGCATCTGCAAGTCAAGAAACATGCGGCGGCGAGGGAGCTGCTTCGTTGTAGGAGTGTTGGAAAAGTGAAAATAACCGACACCGGTTTGTGATTCTCGATTTTTGTCGAAAGTGTTTCCTGTCCCTAATCCCCAATTCCCGATATTAATACCAAAACGGACATCAAAACTCAGATCGCTGTTTAGTGTGCCGCGAAGCAGCAGCTCGCGAATCGGGCGTACCTCTAAAGCATAGCGGAGGTCAACGCCTTCAATGCCTTGTGTTTTCTGCATATCAAGTGAAAGAGTGGTTCGCCAGGTTCCTGGACGGATCGCTAATCCCAAATCGTAGGTGCGTCCAAGTTTCTCACCGAGTAATTTGGGCTGGTTAAGATCCCGCGCCATCGCACCGATTGAGAAGTATCGCCGTCGGTACATGAGTCCAAGAGAAAGGGAGCGGAATGTATCATAGGTTTTATCGTCTGAATTTATCCAGCTGTAGCTTGTTCCGGCGTAGAGCGAATGCCCCAGGTGTCGTCCGCTGGAGAGCGTATAGCGTGTAAAGGGCGTGTCAGCGTCAGCGGTCGCGAATTCGATCCCAAATCCCCCATTGGGGACAGCGAGGAAAAAAGCGTCATCGCCTGCCCAATTGCTCTGATATGTGCGGAGATAGTACAGGTTTAAGCCCCGGCCTGTACCCAACCCAGACGGATTAAAAAATGTGGCTAAGGCATCATCGCTAACGGCGATGGAGCTGGAGGGTAAGTGTGTCCCCGCCTTTGGTGACGCAGCAGCAGCAGAAAGTGTACTCATCCCGTAAATCAGTGCTGCCGAGACAATGGTTTTACCAACATACTGTAAGCAATGGTTAAATAGTAGAGGCGGAGCCATAAGATGAGTTTCAGTAGGAATTTATGAGCTGCAACACGCAATATAGTTCGTATGATAGACAAATAATATATACTTAAAATACTACAAAATAACGAAGATTGCAACAAAAATACTATTATAGCTTTAAATTATCAAAATACGTGGGTTTTTCAGTGAACTGTGGACATAAAATACTTCATTTTAGTAGGTGCTGGTTCGCAATGGATCAGTAATTGTGGAATCTACTGGACCCTAAGAACGCCGAGCGTATTGAGGAAACAATTCGTCATGGATATCAGAACATTGTTGCAAATGGGTTCGGCGTATTGCGTCAGCAGTGTCAACCAGCGTTGGGAAGAACATGCCGGCGCCTGTGTCAATTTGATACCCACCTGCTGAGTGGACGCTTAGATACTGATGTAGGGTCTCTAAATCTGGTTCGGTTGTGCAATGTCGCGTGCAATTCATTGTGAACATCCGCCGCCGGGTCCCACCGCCAAACGCTGCGTGATAAGTGTCATGATTAAAAATTACCACATCGCCGGGTGTATTTTCCAGTGCGATGTTTGTTGGAAAGTCGCGCGGTGGAATGCCGTACAGTGCTTCTGATTGATTCGGATCGATTTTCTCGGCTCTGACAAAGTGAGATGGATTTTGGCTCCCCGGAATAACGCGCAGACATCCCGTGTCTTTCGTCAATGAATCGAGGTAAAACGCTACCTTACAAGCGAAGAGTTGTCCCCAGTTGCCGTCGGGATGCCAACCGGTGTCTCCAGCGTAATAGTTTCCATCCCCGCCAGCATAGTTGAAGTCCTCACCGATGACACCACCAACCAGTCCCTTGATACGTTCATCATCAAGCAAGGTGCAAAGCCGAGGACGATGCTCAATCGGACCTCCGAACATTGTGCGGTGTGTCCCATCATGGTCTTTGCCACCACCGAATTCCTGAATCGTCATCTCGAATTCTTCGATAACCCATTCCATCTCGCTCGAAGAAAACAGGTTCGGTATTGCCAAGTAGCCGAAGGTGTTGAAAAAGTTCACTTGGTGTTCTGTTAGTTTCATGGGAGTGCCCTCAGTACTGAAACCCAAAGTCCAACTACCTGTTATATAGCAGGAAGTAGATCCATTCAGCAGTTTTTGCGGCTTTCTATTAGAGATTTGTTGGATTTATATTAACATGGTCAACATAATTTGTCAAGGCAATCACTAAATGCCCCTAAAAGATTGGTAAAACGGTTTTGTCTGTGCTACAATTTGTATAAATAACAGATTCGCACACTCAAAAAACACTAATCTTTTCATAGGATTTTAATCATGAAAAATTACATCCTCACGCTCTCACTGCTACTTTTCGTTATCTCCTGCGCGGTTACTGCAGATTATGCCGATGACGCAATCCGAACGCTATTACCTTTTGATGCTATTCCGGCTATTACAGACCCGCAGTTTGTGCCTGCCAACGAGGCGAAACTTGATCCCGACACCCTTGTTATCGGTGTAACCTTCAATGGCGAAAGCCGGGCGTATTCACTCTATCTACTCAATGGACACGAGATCGTCAATGACGTTGTCGGTGGACAGAAGATTGCCACTACATGGTGACCGCTCTGCAAAACGGCTATCGTGTATAGCCGGGAACTTGACGGTGAGACCTATACCTTCGGTGTCAGCGGCAAATTATGGCGGGATGCCCTGTTGATGTACGACCATCAGACCCGTACCCTCTGGTCGCATATTACTGGGGAAGCGATAAAGGGACCCCTAAAGGGCAAGCAGTTGAAACCACTGGTCTCCACACCGCAGATTGCATGGAAAACATGGCAGATGAACTATCCAGAAACCCATGTCCTGTCTGTACCTACCAGAGGCGTGATGCGTGAGAGTATAAATCAAGATGTCTACGCCGACTATCACGCCAGCGAGCGCGCAGGTGTGAGTGGAATGGAATACACCGATGATAGGTTACCCAATAAATCCCTCGTGATTGGGGTTCAAGTGCCAGCCAAAGATGGCACCACCCAGTTCCGCGCTTACCCCTTAACTCACTTCGCAAAAAATGCCGTAATTAACGACACACTTGGCGAAGTCCCACTGTTGATCTTTCACGACAAGAGGTCATTTGCGACAGCCGTCTTTACGCGGAACGTGGCGGGAGATGTACGCACCTTTAGCGCACCAGACAAGCATTTTGTACAAGATAATACCGGCACACGCTGGAATCTCATTACAGGTGAGGCGACCTCTGGAAAAGAAAAAGGAACACGGCTGGAGCGTCTACCTGCTATCAATATTTACTGGTTCGCATGGGCACGGTACTATCCTGAGACCTCTATCTATCGTTAGTCCGACCCCTCTTCCTGTAGAAGCGATCTGTGCTCGCGACCATAACTTCCTGTAGAAGCGATCTGTGCTCGCGATCATAACTTCCTGTAGGAGCGAGCTGTGCTCACGATCATAACTTCCTGTAGAAGCGATCTGTGCTCACGATGCCTTGACTTTCTATCTATCGTTAGTTCGACGCACCAAGCACATAAAAATTAGTCATCTAATTCAACAATCTCGCCTGTCATGTTACGATGCATCGTTGGACGAATGACTAATTCCGGGATGTTGCTCCGTTGCGGTAGCGTTGCGATCAGTAGAATTGCTGCTGAGGTTTCGTCAACATCTACCATCGTCGCGCGCGCATCGGCATCCGGTGGAATTGGACGATTATCCAGAATCGGTGTTGCGACTTCGCCAGGGACCACCACGCTCGCGCGGATACCCGTGTTCCGTAAATCCGCATTGAGAAATTCTGTGAAATTGATGACACCCGCCTTCGCAGCACCGTAAGCGAAGCCGCTAAACGGACCCGGCGTAACCGCCGCAAGCGACGATATATTGATGATCGTTCCCGATTTCGCCGCCAACATCGCGGGTACGACTGCTTTCGTGCAGAAAAACGTGCCAATCAGATTTGAATCAATAACCGAGCGCATCTCTTCAGGGGATGTGTTCAGAATCCGTCGGTGATGGGAACTGTGTCCGGCGTTGTTCACAAGCACATCAATGCGTCCGAATTTATCAAGCACATCTGCAACCATCTGTTCAACAGCGTCGTAATCCGCTACCTCGAGTACGTAGCTGACTGCAGTCCCTCCGGCTGCCGTGACTTCAGCCTTAACGGATTCTAATTTCGATGCCGTTCTACCGATGATAACAACTGTCGCGCCTTCTTCTGCCATCATGAGGGCAGCACCGCGACCAATACCGCTGCCGCCCCCTGTAATGATACATACCTGATCCTTTAAACGCATGCTTCACCTCTGCGATTTCTATATGTGTTTAAAGATACAGATTACCAGAATTCCGCAAAACTTTCAAGCGTTTCATTGAGCGGCCTTTGACAAAAACGTAATTAGTACTTGTCTACATGCCACCCATTTTCTTGCCAAGATTTAAACCTCCTATAAGAGGCTATATTTTCTTCTGTAGGCCATAGGACGCTCATAGCTCTTGCATGCTCTACAATCTCATCTCCGGTGAGTGTATAAGATTCTCCGAGCAAATGAGAAACTGTCGTGTACTTATTGATGATTTGTACCTCTGGCGTATTGCCAAACTTCTCAATGAGTCGTTGTTTCCGACGCTCGACTTCCGCTTCAACCTCTTGCAAGGTCATCTCTTCAATCGGCTCAAGCCACGGTTTCTGTGAGTAAACGACTTGTTTTTCGTCCGGGGACAAACTATCCATCCACGCAGCCAATGACATCCCAGGCGGTGGACGTAGATCTACCGACACGATGTCCAGCATTTCAGAAGTGTCTTCATCTGAGTCTCCATTCTCAATGTCTATAGACTCGGATATTTCCCGTAGGTACATCTTTTCTGAATTGGAACTTTCGTTTGGTGTGGTGAGATGTTCAGCCTCTGGGAGTGAAACCATCTCTTCTGACGAATCGATTTCTGAAAAATCCTCTTTTTTAGAATCATCAGGTATGAGGTCTTTCTCCCTATGAGAAGACACATTATGTGATGGTTTGCGGAGATTTTCTACAAAGCGTCTGTTACCATACTCTAGTGTTCTGTCAACTTTCAAATGATGGGAAACCCCAGTTCGTAGTAGTGCGATTTATCGCACGTCAGAAACGGGCAATGAATTGCCCTACTACGAACGACCTGTCAGTTTAGATGTGACAGACTACTAGGAATAACACCCAAGCCACGCCTATAACGACTAAAAAAGTTACCATGAAAGCGACTGTTTTCATTGAAGGTGCCTCCTATCCGGGCCCGCAAAAATAACACTGAGAGGGGAACCTGCAGGACAATTCCAGGTTCCCGCTTTGATATTGTGAGTATCAGTTGTATGTTGGTGACTCCCTTGGCTCTCGTGGTCCTCGTAGGTTATATCCTCCTTGACAACGTGGCCGGTTACATCACCGTCTATATGTATCGGGTATGCCCACGTGCGTTCGCTGTGCTCGCGATCATAACTTCCTGTAGGAGCGAGCTGTGCTCGCGATGCCTTGACCTTCTATCTATCGTTAGTTCGACGCACCAAGCACATAAAAATCAGCCATCTAATTCAACAATCTCGCCTGTCATATTGCGATGCATTGTTGGACGAATGACTAATTCCGGGATGTTGCTCCGCTGCGGCAGCGTCGCAATTAGCAGAATCGCCGCTGAGGTTTCGTCAACATCTACCATCGTCGCGCGCGCATCGGCATCCGGTGGAATTGGACGATTATCCAGAATCGGTGTTGCGACTTCGCCAGGGACCACCACGCTCGCGCGGATACCCGTGTTCCGTAAATCCGCATTGAGAAATTCTGTGAAATTGATGACACCCGCCTTCGCAGCACCGTAAGCGAAGCCGCTAAACGGACCCGGCGTAACCGCCGCAAGCGACGATATATTGATGATCGTTCCCGATTTCGCCGCCAACATCGCGGGTACGACTGCTTTCGTGCAGAAAAACGTGCCAATCAGATTTGAATCAATAACCGAGCGCATCTCTTCAGGGGATGTGTTCAGAATCCGTCGGTGATGGGAACTGTGTCCGGCGTTGTTCACAAGCACATCAATGCGTCCGAATTTATCAAGCACATCTGCAACCATCTGTTCAACAGCGTCGTAATCCGCTACCTCGAGTACGTAGCTGACTGCAGTCCCTCCGGCTGCCGTGACTTCAGCCTTAACGGATTCTAATTTCGATGCCGTTCTACCGATGATAACAACTGTCGCGCCTTCTTCTGCCATCATGAGGGCAGCACCGCGACCAATACCGCTGCCGCCCCCTGTAATGATACATACCTGATCCTTTCGCACGCTTCACCTCTGCAGTCTTTATAGTTGTATTAAGAGGGCAGATTAGCAGAATTCCGCAAAACTTTCAAGAATTTCGTTCAACATTAGGGAAAGGAATTTTGATTAAAACAGATAACAGGCCTTAGCTATGGTCCCAGTCTATGTCATTGAATGAAATCCCTTTTGCTCTTGCGTCTCGGTATTTTTTGAGTCTTTCCGGTGTATTTCCTACAAACTGTCTGAGCTGATCTCTTGCTTCAAGCATAGCATAGAATTCATAAGTTGAGGCAGTCGTCGTATGATCGTAGAGAGTACCGTACACCTTAAGATAAGAACGACATTCCTTGTCTGTTCTGGGTAGGTGGTGTTCTAATTTTCGCAAAAAATTGATGATAGAACCAACTTCCGGGATGTTTCCATGCCGCTTGATGAGTGCAGCGTGCATCCGTTCTACCCAAACTCCAGGATCTTTTGTTCTCAGTTCCTCCAAAAATCGAAATTCTTCTACGAAATTGAAAGAAGGGATGCGGTGTGACCATATCCCTTCTTTTTTAACGTCTATCAGCCTTGAGGATATGTTTAACCTTAGACACATCTGTCTAACGGCACGCTTCCTCACTGGCACTGCGAGTGTATGTAACCTCATTTGAATTGTAGACATACGTTGTGCCATGAGATGTATGCTCATATATTGTAACATCTTCGCATACCCATACCTTGGGGCCCGGGTATCCGTATGGCCAGTCATACCCACACACCTCAATAGTTTTCTCAGTATCAGGAGGATGGTCGACCGATGTTGAATTGGTGGTTGTCCCAGTAGTTGTATAGAGAAGCGTGCCATCCGGACAGTAATAGTAAGCCGTATAAGGTTGAGAATACTAGTAGTTGGCATCGGCTATAACTTGGTTTGTCGGAAACAATAAAGGCACAGCGGCTGTAAAGACAAATACCAGAAGGCTAAAGCCCGTAAAACATTTTTTTAACATTTTGTTCTCCTTCGTAGGGATGAGAAGAGAAACGTGGCTTGCACATCCACTTGATATGCAGTTTCCCTTCGTGTGCCTTAAAATTCTGGCAACTGCCAGATATCCAATTAGGCAACTCGCCTTTGGATCCTATGATGAGTATAGTACTCACATTCCGTGATAAAATAGAAAGTTTTATTCTTCATTATCGACATCTTCATCACCCAGTGCCTTTCGGAATTCTTCGAGTTTGATACGGTTTTCTTCAGTCGGGAAAAGAAAGAAATATGCTTCGAGGGCAGCAAGGCGTTCAGCATCTGTGATGCGGATTCGGAGCAAGACTTTTCGCAAAAAGTCAATATAAATATGCACTTGTGGAATATCGCCGTGATTTTTGATGAACCGTTCTTTTTGGATTTTGATGTATAACTCGGGATCTTCCTCCCTGAGTTTACCCTCGTCCACAGTCTCTGGACCTGGCTGATTTGGGATATTCCAGGCTTCTTCAAGGGCACGCCGATTGTTTTCATTTGGGAAGAGACGGTAGTGTGCTTCAAAGTAAGCAACGTACAACTGATGCGATATCTCAAAACCCGGGTTCCGTTGAAACTCTATAATGTAGCGAACTTCAGGGATGTCTCCGAACTGTTTGAAGAGGGTGGCGTGGTTATATTTTTGTTGCCACTCTTGAGAGATGTCCATATTGTGCCAGTTCGGAAGAATCTCCAGGTTCAGAAGTTTTTCGATATCTTTGTCTGTCAATTTCACCCACCCGTCAGGATAGTCAGAAGGTGATATGTTTTCCTCCAGCGGAAACAGGGATGCGTATGTTTCAGTTTCGTTTGCCATTGGGTTGTCCGTCTCTGCACATCCGAAAAAGAGGAGAAAAAAAGATAAACAGAGGAGGCTTACAAATAAAGTATGGTAAACTTTCATTTCATATCTCCTATTATTCAAAGATAATTTTGTGTCCGGATGCGATTGCTTTTCGTAAGTTGTTTAGCGTCTGTTGGTTCTGTTTATTCGGGAAAAGATGATAGTGTGCTTCAAGATAGACGGTATATTCTTCAAGTGTTGGAGGTATACCTTGCGCTGCCTTTAGTTCATACTCACCAATGGCTTGAACCTCGGGAGTATCTCCGAATTGTTTGATGAGCTGAGCATAAAGATATTCAGCGCGCAACTCAGGATCTTTCGTTTTGTACCAGTCTCGGTGCGGATAGGTATCATCATCAGTTTCGATAGTTCCGTGCTCCGGCAGGGTCTGTTCCCAAGGATCCACTTTGGGTGATGAACTATCAAATACACCATCGTCTTGCCAGTCATACTCACTCCCGTTGATTGTCGTTTTCTGTGCTTGAAAGTATGGTGCAGTCTCATGGAGATGCTCGTGGCCGTGGGCATAGATGGGCGGCGTGGCCATGGTTGTTTCCTCCATGTTTGGTTTTGGCAGACTCTGTTTCGGGTCTGGTATTACTGCCTTATAGACTTTTATCGGTTCTTGGATTTCAGTTTTTGACTGTAGAAAGAAGGCAATGCTGCCGATACATACAACGATAACTGCAGAACAAGTCCAGTGCCATTTTCGTTTGAACATTAGAAAACTCCTTGTGGAAAGTTAACCGAAAAGTTTCATACCAATTGCGTCTGTATAACATAACATATAGCAATTATCGTGCCAATTTGAGAAACCTATACGGTCACGGCATCCGGCTATTTTCTTACCCTACAAATTTTGGAATATATCCCACTCAACTGCTTCGCGAAGCTTTACGTCCGCAATATTGCGCTTGACACGTTCTAAAAATGTGTTAGTATAGAGAGCACGAAACTTTCGAAATGCCTTGTTTATTTTTTATCGGGATACACGGTCTTCTAACAGGAAACCATGGTGCAGTCTTGTGAGTACCTCGATACACTATGGATGATCAAGAAGTATGACGGAGGTAGGTAGGATGCCTATGATAGGGAAAGATTCAGCAAAGCGTGATAGCGGAACAACTGAGATGGAAAGCAGCCCAACGCGTTCTACATTACACGGGGATTATACGAACATCCTCGGCAAAAGCCCAGAGATTATTGAGGTCCTTGAAAAAATAGAGAGTGTTGCAAGGGCGAATGCGACAGTGCTTATCCAAGGAGAGACCGGCACAGGAAAAGAGTTGGTAGCATACGCCTTACACCGAAACAGTCCGCGTTCAGCAGAGGAGATAGTGGTCGTCAATTGCCCAGCAATACCGGAAAACCTATTGGAGAGTGAACTCTTTGGGCATGAAGAGGGGGCATTTACCGGTGCCACGAAGCAAAAAATCGGTAGGTTTGAAAAGGCTCACCGAAGCACGTTGTTTCTTGATGAAATCGGGGAGATGCCTCTGTCTCTTCAACCGAAGCTGTTACGAGCACTTCAGGAACGGAAAATTGAACGTATTGGCCGGACGAAGCCTATTCCAGTGGATTTTCGAGTTGTCGCAGCCACCAACCGCGATCTTCAGCAAGCGGTTAAAGATGGCACCTTGCGCGAAGACCTCTATTATCGATTGCGGGTCGTTTCGTTATCGCTGCCGCCATTGAGAGAACGGCGGGGAGACATTCGCTTGTTGGCAGTGCACTTCGTCCAAAAACACTGTCAGTATCGAGGGAACACCCCACTTACAATAGCATCAAGGACCCTGGATTTCCTCTACACCTATCCCTGGCCTGGGAATGTCCGCGAATTGGAAAATGCCATTTTTCATGCCTGCGTTTTCGTTGAGGGGGAGGTTATCTTGCCGGAACACCTACCCAGGGAGATTCAGGTATCCGCTGGACATAGGCTGTGTTCAAATGGGGAGAGGTCTGGCTCTAAAAGGGCAGGTATAATCAGTATCCCCCTCGGCACAAAGTGGAAGGACGCGGAGAAGGCATTCATTTTGCGAACTTTAGCTTACTTGGATGGAAATCGGACGCAAACGGCCAAGGTTTTGGGGATCAGTTTGAGTTCTTTGTATAACAAATTAAACGGTTACGCAGCGGAACCGAAATTATAGGCAAAGGGGCTCATAAGTCCTATAAGTAGAGCGTCAGTTTGTTCCGCTATACTCCTATGACGGTATTTCTCGAACCTCTTCGCGATCTCAAAAATCGCTTGACGAAAACCTGCAAACACCTATAATAGACATCAGAACCTGATCGAACCTTAAGGAGGTCATCCCTCAGTGTCTTTAAAGCAACGTATTCATAGTAAAGAAGCCATTAACATCGCCTCTGGTGTCCCTTTCGGTTGCACCCGAGACGAGATGGCAGCCGTTCTCAGTCAAGGCAACTACGATTTAGTCAGTGTTGACCATCAACATGGACCCGCAAATGAAGACAAACTCGTCGAATATTGTGCCATGGCGAGCGAATTTGATGTCGGTGTCCAACTGCGCATCAAGCATACCCGCCACACCTATCTCATAGGCAATCTTTTAGATCTCGGTCCCCTTGCCATTGTCGTGCCACAAGTGGAAACGGTAGAGACGGTGGACGAAGCAATTGATTTCTTCTACTATGCCCAGACGGGAAAACGGAGTTGGGGGCCCAGCAGTGCTTACGGCATAAAACAGGGCATGGACCGCCTTGAATACGCCGAGTGGTGGAACAACACCGGTATCCTAATCTTACAAATTGAGTCTGTGGATGCCGTGATTAACGTCAGCAAGTTCGCCAAGCCCGGCGTAGATATGGTAACCTTTGGCGAAAATGACCTTAATTTCAGTATAGAGTCGTATCCCAGTTCACCTTTCCAGAACCTTCAAGAGTGCATCGCCCACGTACAAACCCAGTTAGCAGATACGCACGTCAAGGTTGGCGCGGGGCATACGCCATCAGGACGGTTGTAAGACTGGACGGTCAATTCTCTGTAGGAGGGGTTTCCAACTCCGATTGTACAAATCTCAGTCGTCCCTCGCTAATAAGGAGCGTCAGAATGTCAAAACGGATTAGAATTGGACTTATCGGGTGCGGTATGATAGCCGGCTCACATATCAACGGGTACCTCGCACATCCACAGCACGCCGAACTCGTTGCCGTCTGCGATACAGTGGAGGCCAATGTGAAACGGAGAGCGGCAGATTTTCTCTCCGTTGCAACATCAGGCGCAGAATCCGCAACCGCCGAGGCAGAAAAGGCGGAAACCGCAGAAGCGCGCGAGCAGTTGAACGCAGATGCTGCGCTTTTATCGGAATATGCCGACAACGGTGTTAAAATCTTTAACGACTACAACGAGATGATAAAGCAATGTGATTTAGATGCCGTCAGCCTTGCATTACCGCCGTTTGTCCACGAGGCTGCAACAGCCACGGCTGCGAAAGCAGGACTGCACGTTTTCTGTGAAAAGCCGATGGCGCGTACGGCAACAGAGGCACGCAATATGCGGGATGCCTGTGATGCCGCTGGCGTTAAACTCGCATACCAGAGCGGCGGCACATGCCTTGATCCAACAAGTTATGCTATTCGCGACGCCGTCACCTCTGGAAAAATTGGGGATGTCTACTACGGCAGACTTACAAGTTTCCGGGTTCGCGGCAGACCGAATATAGATATGTTCGGTTTCGGTAGGTGGTTCCTTAATTCTGCTTTCAGCGGCGGAGGGACGATATACGACACCGGGGTCTACGACATTAACCGTTCTCTTTATCTGCTCGGTTCTCCACAACCCGCCACTATCAGTGGTATCGCCTATCGCGGGATGCTTCCTGAATATACAGGCGAAGAGATTAACGATGTCGAGGAACACGCCTCTGTCTTTGTACGATTCACTAACGGTATGTCTTTTACTTTTGAACACGGTTGGGCAGGTAATCTGGCAGAGCATCCACAAGGCATTTTCATCTTCGGATCTAAAGGTTCGTTTAGCAACAATAAACTCTTTCTTGAGAAGGGGAAATGGGATACCGATGATCAGGGCAATCGCCGACGTTACCAAGGGAATCTCGTTGAAACATCATTAGAACTGCCAGAGAGATCCTTCCCCGATAAGTTCCGTGATTTCCTTGATGCCTGTAACAGCGATGCCCAACCTGTCAGCAATGGCGATATCGGCTTGAATGTTACAGAGATTATGAGCGGCTCGCTCTTATCCGCAAAACTCGGTCGCGAAATCACTGTCGAGGAGCTTTATGAAATAGAAGCACTCCGCACTGAACCGACACCCGGTTGGCCGATTCCATAACCCAATTTTAGTCAATTTAAGGTTGACAGATTCTCTCTCATCAGATATGCTTTAATATGTCGTCAGGTTTCACGATTAAAATAAAATACAAGTGAAAATGTTACCCTGAACAGACATGAAATGGAGGATTGAATTTGAAAAATTTTGAGTTTCATGAACCTACCACCCTCGCCGAAGCATCGCGTCTGTTTACACAGGAACATGCACAACTCCTTGCAGGCGGGACGGATATTATTATCGGGATGAAGGCACTCACCGAAGCACCACAATCCGTGATTAGCCTGCAGAAAATTCCCGGATTGGCTGGCATCAGTGCTGAAGCCGACGGCAGCATTAGCGTCGGCGCGATGGCAAAAGTGCGAGAGGTTGAGTTGTCCCCAGATATTCAACAACACCACACCGCGCTGGCAGAAGGTGCCGCAGAAATCGGCTCTATCCAAATCCGAAACCTCGCAACGATCGGTGGAAACATCGCACACGCCTCTCCCGCAGCAGACACTGTTGCTGGCTTACTCGTTGCTGACGCACAGGTTGACATTGCGGGTGAAAATGGCAATCGGACTGTGCCGATCAATGAACTCTTCACAGGACCCGGACAGACTGTCTTGGCACCCGGCGAAATCATCACCCGCTTTCGGCTACCGAGTCCGACATCGGGTTCCCACTATATCAAACATAAAATTCGGGAAGTGATGGACCTGGCGTTTATCGGTGTTGCTGCTTCTGTCAACCTTGATAATGGGGTCATTACAAGTGCTCGAATTGGACTCGCAGCCGTGGCACCTACGCCAATTCGCGCAACTGAAGCAGAGAATCTGTTGGCGGGAAATGAACCTACGGCAGAACTGCTGACACAAGCCGGTGAAGCCGCAGCTGCTGCAGCCAGCCCGATATCGGATTTACGCTGCTCCGCGGAACATCGCAGAGAGATGGTTGATGTACTCACACGGCGCACGCTACAAGAGGCTGTCGCAAGGGGATAAGTCCCAAAATTTGTTTGAAAAATCACTGAGGCACAAGTAATTCCGCCTCGCTTTGGACTAAGGAATCATGAATTTGCATAAAGGAGACCAAATATGGCAAAACACCATGTCAACCTGAAGGTTAACGGTGACGAACACGATTTACTCATTGAGCCGCGTAAAACCTTGCTGGCGGTACTTCGCGATACCGTCGGCTTGACAGGAACGAAAGAGGGATGCAGCACTGGAGACTGCGGTGCCTGCACCGTTATTGTTGATGGCAAGGCTGTTACATCTTGTATGGTGCTCGCTGTCACTGCTTCTGGAAAAGAGATTACCACTATTGAGGGATTAGCCAGTGATGGTGAACTCCATCCCGTTCAACAGGCGTTTATTAACACCGGTGGGTATCAATGTGGCTTCTGCACACCCGGTTTTATTATGGCATCGAAGGCACTTATTGATGAAAATCCAGACCGCAGCGAAGAGGAATTCAGGCACGCCCTCGGCGGGAATATCTGTCGCTGCACGGGATACACAAAAATTCTTGAAGCGGTCTTGAAAGCCGCAGAAGAGGTCCGCACGACCGCTTAACCAACAACTAACAGCCAACAACTATGGGGGATCCTAAAAATAAATACACACTTTCGCCCCGGGCCCGGTAGGTGCGGTTTCTAACCGCACCGGTGCAGAGTGTCCAATTAATTCTAAGATCTACCATAATAACGAATAAGAAAGGAGAATTAGATGTCAAAACATACTGTCGTTGGACAAACAGTGGCACGCGTTGATGCCGTCGAAAAAGTGACGGGTGCCGCCCAATACGGCGCAGATGTGCATCCGCCGGGGATGCTCTACGGGAAAATCGTCCGTAGCAAACATGCGCACGCGAATATACGTGGTATTGACACCACCGAAGCCGAAAAACTCCCAGGAGTTAAGGCGATTATTACGCAAGACGATGTGCCGAGTGGTCGTAGAGTTTTCGCAACTGATAAAGTGTTGTATCTCGGTGAACCTCTCGCTGCTGTCGCTGCAACGGATCCTGATATTGCTGAGGAAGCCGCTGAACTCATTAAGATTGACTATGAAGTGCTACCCGTTGTTCAGGACGTTATGGAAGCAATTCAACCCTCGGCGCCACGCCTGCACGGCGATGACACAAAGGATGGACCCAACCGACGGGAGATTGCCACACAAATCCGAAGACTTTCTCGTGATAAAGAGAACGACCACAGCGACGAAATCAGTAAACTTGAGTCGGAATTAGACAACTATCCGGATGAGGTCTACTACAACATTTCTGCTGAAAGCCATTCCGAGGCTGGCGATATTGAAAAAGGGTTTGCTGAATCCGATGTCGTTGTTGAAGATACTTATGTGATTCCGCGTGTCCATCAGACCTACATGGAACCGCATGTCTCCGTCGCGAGTGCTGATTCGTCTGGTAAAATCACCGTCTGGGCATCGACCCAAGGCCCCTTCGCCATCCGTTCCGGTATTGCCGGAACGTTGGGCATTCCGTTGACACAGATTAACGTCATCGGAACAACAATGGGCGGCGGTTTTGGTGGACGTTTCGGGGTTATCATTACGCACGTCCCAGCCGTATTGCTTTCACAAAAAACCGGGCGTCCGGTTCGTGTGCAGATGACACGTGAAGAGGAATTCACGGATGGCAGACCGGCACCCGGTTGTGTTATCAAACTGAAAACGGGGGCAACCAAGGACGGACATATCGTCGCACGGCAGGCACTCGCTTTTTGGGATTCCGGATCCGTCTCTGGGGCATCTATCGGTAGCACAATCCGCGTCCGTGGGGTCTACAAGATTCCCAATCTCAAGGTAGACGCTTACGGTGTTCACACCAACAAATCGGGTACCGCTGCGTACAGGGCACCCGGCGCACCACAAGCCATTTTTGCTGGTGAATCCCAACTCGACGAAATTGCTGAACGCATCGGTATGGATCCCGTGGAATTCCGTCTGATGAACATGCGCGAAGAAGGGGATCCCGTTCCAGCAGGTGCAAGTGAACCGAAAGTCGGTTACAAAGAGACTTTACAAGCTGTTGCTGATGCCGCCGGATGGTGGAATCGGGAAGCCAGTGAGAACCAGGGTTGGGGCGTTGCTGTTGGGGATTGGACGAATGGATGTGGACCCGGCGGGGTCTATGTCTCTGTTCACGAGGACGGAAGTGTCCGTATCTTCCACGGCTCTATGGACATCACGGGAACAGATACGGCGATTTCACAGATTATCGCTGAAATCCTGACTGTGCCTTATGAGAGCGTCACAATTCGGCGCGGTGATACGGATTCCGCACCCTATTCAACGGGTTCAGGTGGAAGTGTTGTCACCTTCACGATGGGGAACACTGCCAAATTAGCCGCTGAAGATGCGCACCAGCGCGTTCTCGAACTCGCATCGGAACGGCTCAACATGAATGTTGACAACCTCGAACTCAGAGATGGTGCTGTTCATGTTGTGAGTGCCGATCCGCCGAAGTCTATCTCGTTGGGTGAACTCGCTGCGTATAGCCTCTCCACAACGGGTGGTCCCATCGTCGGAAAAGGCTCCTTTGCACGCCAACCCAGCACACCCGCACTCGCTGCGCAGATTGCCAAAGTTGAGGTAGATCCCGATACCGGTAGAACCCGAGTTCTCAAGCTTGTCGCTTCGCAGGATGTCGGTTTCGCTATCAATCCGATGGCTGTTGAAGGACAAATTGAGGGCGGAACGGTACAGGGTTACGCATGGGCAATGATGGAAGAGATGCAGTATGGCGATGACGGCAATATTAATCCGGGTTTCGTCGATTACCGCGTCCCGACCTCGGCAGACCTCCCGACAGTGGAATCTGTTATTGTTGAAGTGCCTGCACCCAACGGTCCTTATGGTGCCAAAGGTGTGGGTGAACCGCCAATCACGCCGACGTTGGCAACAATGGCAAATGCCGTCAAAGATGCGGTCGGTGTACGGATTACCGAATTGCCAATCAAACCTGAGAGGGTGATTGAGGCGTTAAAAAGCAATGGACACTAATCCTGTGTCTGTTTTGAGAGGGATCAAAGTTAGCATAATCTTCGGTGTCAAACCCCCGTCCTTTAGGGCGGGGATGTAGACACCGCCTATAGTTGTGTCAAGAAAAAACTTGACAAACAAGATGGAAATATTGTATAATTAACATATCAGGTTAGCGGACATACAGAGCATAGCCGCAAGGTTATGTGTCCGCTTCCCACTCTGTAGGGGATAAACACCTGATACCTGATAATCCATGAGAAAATCCTATAAATACAAACTTCAGTCTCAATCGAACGTTATCAAGATAGGCAATATGCTTGACGATATGTGGCGGATCCATGTGCATATCCTGCGTTTGTCTCGTCGGTATCACCGCATATTCGGCAAGAACCTGTCTGTCTACCGGATAAAAGCACACGTTACCAAGCTCAAAAAACGGACGCAACCGCATTGGGCAGACTTGCCGAGTCAAGTTGTCCAAGACGTTGTATTGCGTTATGGCAAGTCTCAAGACGCTTTTCTTGAAAATATCAAAGACCGCAAAGCAGGCAAAACCAAACGTAAAGTCGGTAGACCGAAAATCAAACCGCGTGAGAAATACAACTCTATGACCTTCACACAAGCGGGTTACAGACTTGAAGACAATCGTATCAAAATCAACTGTATAGGGACGTGGTTTTCTTTCCACAAACACCGCGAAATAATAGGAACTCTCAAGACGATCACACTCAAACGCGACAGGTGCGGCGACTATTGGATATGCTTTTCGTGCGATGCTGTTGAGGATTCCGAACGCAAACCCATGACGGGTAAGAGTGCAGGGTTTGATTACGGAAACAAAACCTTCCTCACCAGCGACGCAGGTGATAAAATAGCATCTCCGCAGTTTCTCAAACAATCGCTGAAGATGTTGCGTTCTCTGAACAAGGCACTTTCGCGTAAAGTCAAAGGTTCGGGCAATTGGTATCGTGCGTGTCGTGCTTTGGCAAGGCAGCATCGAAAAGTTAGCAGACAACGTTTGGATTGGCAATGGAAACTTGCTACCGAACTTTGCACAGAGTTTGACGTGCTTTGCTTTGAGACGCTGAACCTTGAGGGTATGAAACGGCTTTGGGGACGCAAGGTCTCTGATCATGCCTTCTACCAGTTTCTTGAAATACTGAAAAAGAAGTGCGCAAAGCACGATAAAACCTTGGTGCAAATCAGTCGGTGGACGGCTACAACGAAACCTATCAGTGATTGTGGATACCATAACAAAGCACTCTCTCTTTCAGATAGGCAGTGGATATGTCCTGAATGTGGGTCTCACCATGATAGAGACGTAAACGCTGCTATGAATATCAAACGGGCAGGTTTGGCTGCCTAAAGTGGAGCAGACGTAAGACGACTTTTCTCTTAGAGAAAAACGCAGTTTGCGAGGAAACACAAGCCCCACGCTTTAGCGTGTGGGTACCTATGACAGAGGGCTGTTTTGGCAGATTAGTCCACTTTCTGTTAGAGTTTGTCAGGAAAATCTTAACTGAAAATCTGCCTGAAACGAAGTAGAGGGGTTTTTGCGAATCAACACGGAATGCGCGTAAGTCAACGGTATGAATGCCGTGTGGCATTCCCCGGGCATTCCGTGGGGTGTTTCTTTACCCCAGGAGCCATAAATTAAAAAATGTTTGGTGAAATTAGAAACGAACACGGTGAACGCCTCGATTATACCTTTCACAAAGGCGCGGGCAACAGAGTTGTCGTGATTGGACATGGGGTCACCGGCAATAAAGATCGACCCGCCCTTATCGCTTTAGCAGAAGGTCTCGCGGCTGCGGGTATCTCTGCATTGCGTTTTTCTTTTTCTGGCAACGGAGAATCAGAAGGCGCATTTACGGATTCCACTATCACAAAAGAGGTGGCAGACCTCGGTAGCGTTATTGACGCGCTTGAGGGATATAATGTCTGCTACGTCGGACATAGCATGGGGGGTGCTGTCGGCGTGCTACGAATTGCCACTGATGAACGCATCCGAGCCTTAGTCTCGCTTGCCGGGATGGTGCATACCAAAGCGTTTGCGGAACGTGAATTCGGCGATGCCACCCCCAATGAAGGTTTTATGTGGGACGAACCCGACTGTCCGCTCTCACAAGCCTATATAGATGACATGACAACGATTGATAGCGTCGCAAAACGCGCAAGTGACTTTGACGTGCCATGGCTACTCGTTCACGGCACAGAAGACGATATCGTGCCAATCGAAGATAGCCACGACATCCTTCAGCACGCCAACGAACAAACGGATCTCCTTGAGCTCCCCGGCGTAGACCACGTCTTTTCTGACGATGGCACGGCGATTATGGTCGAAAAAGTTGTGGCGTGGATCAATGAGAACTTATAGGAGACGTTTCCCCTAAAAATGAGTCAAGCGCACTTGGGATATGATAGCAGAGTGAATTTGGGCAGCTACTATACTCCCGCTGAAATTGTAAATGTAGCGTGGGAGACAATCGCGCCTTATGTGCATTCACAAACAACTGTCATTGATACCGCGTGTGGATACGGGGATTTTCTGAGAAATTGTGGGCAGGCTACCACAATCGGTTCTGATATTGACGAAACCGCAATTGAAGTCGCAAGAGAGAACAATAAGAAGGTTCGGTTCCTTCAAACGAACGCTCTATCCAATGTATCAAGGGTAAAATTCGGTATCCCTGAGCAATCCCACTTGATAGTCGTTGGGAACCCACCCTATAATGATAGAACGTCTCTGATTCGACACAGTATCAAGAGTGTCAATTTTGATATTGATGAAGATATAGCAAGCCGCGACTTAGGCATATCATTTCTCCGTTCCTACAATAAACTTGAAGCAGACCTTATTTGTGTCTTGCATCCACTGTCTTATTTAATTAAGCCTACCAATTTTAGACTGCTGAAGGAATTCACTGCAAATTACAAATTAATAGACGGTCTACTCATCAGCAGTGGCGAATTTCCTGAGTCAACGAAACACACGCCTTTCCCAATTGTCCTTGCGCTTTACCAGAGAGACGCGCAAGGGATGACATACAGTTTTATCCGTTCTTTTCGTTTCCGTGTAACGGGTAAAAATGGTTTTTGCCTTGATGAGTTTGATTATATTACAAGTTATCTTGATAAATATCCAAAAAAAAAGAATCAACCGAGATATAATGATTCTCTATTTTTTTGGACAATGCGAGACATCAACGCGCTAAAAAGAAATCGGACTTTTATTGAAAGTTATAGCGCAAATACAATTGTCCTTGACAAGCGAAAATTAGATTACTATGTCTATGTAGATGTGTTCAAACGGAATCTGCATAGACTCCCTTTCTATTTCGGGAATTGTGATGTGCTTATAGATAACGACCTATTCAGACAATATAAGCCTTTTTTTATCAGTGATGCTATTAGACATCATCCTTATCTGAAAAAGCATTTTCAGATAAAACCGATAGAGAAGCAACAGGTAGCGTCTGAATTAGATACCTATTTCAAATTGTTGTTAGGTGAACATCAGATTTGATTAGTCGCAGATCTTGGAGGATTTAAATTATGTCAGCACCTCGACTCTCAGTCTCAACATGGAGTTTGCATCGACAGCTCGGGAAACCCGGATTTACCGGACCCGGACACGATATGCAGATCCCCGTCGAAACTCACAATAAAGGACCCATTTCGCTTCTTGAACTCCCCGCACGCATTGCCGAATTCGGCATTCACACCTTAGAGATTTGTCACTTCCATCTCCCATCTGTTGAGAAGTCTTACCTCTCCGAACTCCGCACCGCACTCGCAGATGCGGACGTAGAACTTTTCTCTCTGCTAATTGACGATGGGGACATCACCCATGCATCGGAGGCGGAACGCGATATCGCGTGGATTGAAAAATGGATTGACATTGCCGGTGAACTCGGTGCAAGCTGTGCACGTGTCATCGGCGGAAAAGCAGAACCCTCTGAAGAAACACTTGCACAGAGCCGTGATGTTCTCAGTCAACTCACCAAACGCGCCGACACCGCAGGCATCCGATTGATGAGCGAAAACTGGTTCTCTATTTTCTCGACGCCTGAAAATGTTAACACCATTTTAGGCGGGTTAGACAACAAAGTGGGACTCTGTCTCGACTTTGGTAACTGGCGCGGTGATACAAAATACGAAAACCTCGCTGCAATCGCGCCGCGGGCAGAATCGTGTCACACGAAAGCACATTTCGCAGCACCACGAGAGATGGACAAGGAAGATTACGTGCAATGCCTCGAACTCACCCAGAAAGCCGGTTTTGCCGGACCGCATACCTTAATCTACGACGGACCTGGTGACGATGAATGGGAAGGCTTGGCACTGGAACGTGAGGTCGTCAACCCATACCTCAACTAAGATTTGGAGGATCTAAAGATGGCTTCTAACGCTGTTACCACGATTACCCAGATGATGGAGGCACTACCTGAAACGTTACAAGATCAGGTTGTAGAACATTTGCGTGAGTATATTGCGGAGTTGCAGGACGAACTTCGTTGGGAAATTTCCTTCAACAATACGCAAGACCAACTTATTGAGGCTGCCCGCCGTGCTAAAAAGGAAATTGCTGCAGGAAAAGCTGAACCAATGGATTTGGATCGGTTATGAAATCGGTAACACTGCCTTCGTTCTGGCGAGCTTATCAAACTCTTGATGAAACACTCAGAAGTCAAACCAAGAAGGCTTATCGCTTATGGATTTCTAACCCTTTTCACAGATCTTTACGTTTCAAATGTATTAATAACAGAGAAAATATTTGGTCTGTAAGGATCACTCAGGGTTATCGGGCAGTTGGCATCCTAAATGATGATACGGTAACATGGTTCTGGATAGGGCACCATGATGATTATGAACGCTTTTTTGGATGATGTTAACCTATTCAATGACAATCACAAAACCGGAAATTTTCCGATTTGTGTTTTCCAAAAAACGCAAATAAAAGGAGCGGGCAATGAATAGCGATTTTATTTCAATCATGACAGACCGCATTGTACGTGAGTTTGACCCACTCCAGATTATCCTCTTCGGTTCACAAGCACGGGGCGACGCAGATCGGGGTAGCGACATAGATCTCCTCGTGGTTTTCGCAGAACTCACGGATAAACGGAAAACCGCCATTGACATTGGGCGTGCGCTCTCTGATGTGCCTGTGGCAAAGGACATCCTTGTATCAACGCCCGAAGAGTTGGCACGCAGCCGCACGCGGATCGGATCGGTGCTGCGGTATGCTCAACAAGAGGGTAAAATCCTATGGAAGAATTTGAATGCAGCCGCACGCGGATCGGATCAGTGTTGCGGCGTATCCAACGCGGAGGTAAAGTCTTCTATGCAAACAGCCGATAGACTCGCAGACACCGCCCGCTGGCTCCGCCATGCAGAAGAAGACTTGATAACTGCTGAAACCCTTTTAAGGCAATTACACGTACCGCCTCGCCAATCCTGTTGGCACGCGCAACAAGCTGCTGAAAAGGCGTTAAAAGCAGCATTAATTTTCTTACAGATCGATTTTCGGAGAACACATAATTTGAATGTTCTACGGGATTTGTTGCCTGAGAGTTGGCAACTCAAAACCACGCATCCAGACCTCTCGGATTTGACCCGATGGGCAGTTGAAGCCCGTTATCCAGAGGACATACAAGGAGCCACCAAAGCAGAGGCGACCGAGGCTGTTGAACAAGCACGATCCATCTGGACATCTGTATCTACCGCGCTCGCAGAACACGGTTATCATATAGAGAAAGACCTATGATTTCTTAACCTTAGAGATAAAGATATGTTTTCATTATCACACACACAAAACAGTTTAACAGTTGCTTGGGACGGACAACACGTCCTCGGTTATAACTTCCCAGAAGACGGCAACCGTCCGTTCTGCCACCCCTTAAACCTGCCCGGCGCGCCACCGCTCACAATGAACGAACCCGGCGACCACGTACATCACCAAGGGCTATGGGTCGCGTGGAAAAAGGTGAACGAAGTCAACTTTTGGGAACAACCGGGACCCGGTAGCGATCCAACTGGATTCGGCAAAATCGTCCATCAGCGGATTGTTGCACAGAGCGCGGATGCCGAGAGCGCGAGTCTAACAACAGAAAACGCATGGATAGATTGGCAAGGCACAACACATCTAACAGAGCGGCGACAGATAACCGTCTATCCACCGACAACGGATACAATGCGGATATCTGTGTCCTTAACGCTTCAACCGAACCAACGTGAAGTCGTCTTAGATTTACGACGCGGTGAACCCGGTGCAGACGGCAGATTCTACAGCGGCATGGCAATCCGATTCGATAATATCATCACACCCGGTAAATTGTTGGATGCCGATGGGCGTACCGAACCGATGGACATCTTCGGCAAACAGAGCCGTTGGTGCAGTTTCACTTCCCAACATCCCAGTGACAACGAAACCTACGGCGTTGCCATCGTCGATCATCCCGATAATCCACGTTATCCAACGACGTGGTGGGTCCGCAACCATGAGAACTACTGCTTAATCCATCCCTCGCTCGTTTACTACGAACCGCTTCACCTCGCCTCGGACGAAACCTTGAAACTACAGTATAATGTCGTCCTCTATCGCGGTCAACCCGACGCGGCATTATTTGCGTAGGTTATTGTTGTAGCATAACCTTTTAGGTTGTGCGTATGTTTATTGCTTGACCCTTGCATTTTTGCCCGTTTATATGATAGTCTATTTGAAACCATTCACGGAGCACTGCAAAGCATATTGCACGATGTGTCTGCCATCTTCCTACCTTCACAGACAACTAAAAAAACTGGAACTGGGAAAGCCAGACAGGAATGATAAGAAAGAATCAGAACTTTTTCACGGAAAGTCTGGGGATACATACAAATTTAAAGTTTACTCTTTTGCCATATACAGGAGAGGTAACCATGGAAGTTAAGTTTGAGGAGAAATTTAAAGAAGTTTTGATAAAAGAATCAAAAGGCTTTGACATAGATTGGCCATTAGTGGACATCAAATCTATATGCTATCAGTCCACACTACTGACTGACCTCCCTATGACGCTTGATAAATACAAGGTGAGAATGAGGGTGGTAGAAACTGAAATTCCTGATATGGATAATATAGATGATTGGTTCAGATCTCATAAGTTCATATATGCCATGATGTCCAAAAGTGTTAAGACTAAATTTGAAAAGACTGATATGATGACTCTTGATCTTGGAACTATTGAATCTATAGCCATGAAAACCCGTGATGCATTCAAAGATTTTCATGGCAGTAGAGACTGACACATTATTTCTATAAGAGAACACCTTTTAAGTATGAACACGAAGTACGTGCGATCATTGATGTTGAACCATTTTTACATGATGATCCTTATGAATTCGGCAAATCTTTTGAAATCAATGTTAAAACGCTGATTGATGAAAATAGTGAAGTAATTGTATCACCACACGCTGAAAAATGGGTTGCAGGCACGCTTAAATTGATAGTTAAGAGGTATGGATTCCAATTTCCTGTCAACCAATCAAAACTTTTGGATCCACCAGATTAAATTGGTACAGTCGCATCGGTGCGAATTATGAGAATCTAAACCTTTAATGCAAAAAATGAGGTATGAACTCAACTTTACAAATAGCCTTAAAACTGTCCCAAACCCATCAAGGCGAGACTTCCTTGCCAAGATAGGCAAAGGCGCATTACTCGCCAGTTTAGGAATGTTCGGCGCAGGCTGCCAAGCCGTCGATCAAGGACTACTGGGCAGAGGGCTCATGCCCGTTGCCCTGTTAGATGCCCAAGAAGCAGGACTCCCAAAACCCGGCATGCTCGTCCATTCCGAAAACCCTTTTAACGGTGAGTTTGCCCCACACCTACTCAACGACGACGTTACCCCCACTGACCGACACTTCGTCCGTAATAACAGTGGGGTACCAGAACGAGCCGTAAAAAAAGATCTCCATGGCTGGAAACTGATCATAGACGGCGAAGTCCATAAAGCACTTGCGCTGTCAATGGACGACTTATTGAATTTTCCGCAGGTCACCATGGAAGTGGTGTTAGAATGCGCAGGCAACGGGAGAAGCCTGTTCTCGCCAGAGGTCAGCGGTACACCTTGGCAACGCGGTGCCGTCGCCTGTAGTGAATGGACGGGTGTCCGTTTACGCGATGTCTTGCAAGCCGCCGGTTTAAAGCCGAGTGCCATCTATACCGGAAACTACGGGGAAGATGTCCCCGATGACGGCAGTGAGCCTTTCTCACGTGGAATTCCGATTGAAAAAGCGATGGACGAGCACACGCTCATCGCACTTAAAATAAATGGAGAGGTGTTGCCCGCAGCACACGGGTTTCCAGCGAGGTTAATCGTTCCCGGATGGATCGGTAGTGCGATGCAAAAATGGCTCAACCGTATTTGGGTAAGGGATACGGTTCACGATTCCGAGAAAATGAGTGGATATGCCTATCGCATTCCGACTTACCCGATAGCACCCGGAGATACACCACCGGTCGAGGATATGCAGATTGCGACAGCATGGCAGGTTAAATCCCTCATCACCCGGCCCGAACCCTATCTTGAACGCAGCGAAGGTATGCCTATAAAGGTCCGTGGACACGCCTGGGCAGGAGAAAATCAAATTGAGAAAGTGCTTATCTCCACAGACTTCGGTATCCAGTGGCAAGAAACGGAGTTGATTCCGCCGTCAAACAGATACGCATGGTCCCATTGGGAGACCGAACTCACCTTTGCAAACAGAGGCTATTATGAAATCTGGGCACGCGCTTATGATGATACAGGTGCCGCACAGCCCTTCACACAACCGTGGAATCCGAAAGGCTACCTTGGAAACGTCATTCACAGGGTGCCTATCTCAATATAATAAATCCGAAAAATATGTCAGGGTCATTCAGTAATGTATAGGTAATTATGGGATTTACTATAGTCCCCTGAATAGAAAGGACTTAAAAATATGAAACTCGGTGTTATGTCTGACAGCCACGACAATATCCCAAACGTCAAACGCGCTGTCGCATTGTTCAACGAAATCGGCGTAGACCTCGTCGGCCACGCCGGTGATTTTATCGCACCGTTTGCGATTGACCCGTTAGGGGATTTAAACTGCCGCGTCGTCGGTGTTTTTGGAAACAATGACGGCGAACGCGTGGTCGTCGCAAAACGATTTGAAACCATCGGCGGCGAGGTACACCCGAATCTTGCGGAGGTCTCCCTCGGTGACAAAAAAATTGCCGTCATGCACTATCCTGAACTTGCTATCCCAATTGCTAAAAGCGGCGATTACGATATTGTTATCTACGGGCACACCCACCAGATAGATATCCAGAAGGGTCAATCTCTACTCCTCAATCCCGGTGAAACAGGCGGTTGGACGACAGGAAAGGCAACTGTTGCCGTTGTGGATCTCGCAACACTTGAGGCAACGATTCATGAACTATAGAGACAGGTGATGAAATATAGCGACCTATTCACACCACCAGACACAGGGGTAGGAAAACTCAAACAGAAATGCCTGATCTGGTCTGAAAACCACGAACACGCTGTTGCCTCCATAGGCGACGAGATTCACCTACAGGCGAAATGCGTCTGGTTGGAGTTTGAAGGTCTTGATGTCATCTACGCCTACGAAAAGCACTGGAAAACAGACAAGTGGGAGCTCGTTGAAAAAAAGAAAGGGAGCATTCCGTTAGTAAACAACAACCCTTTCAAACCTGAAAGCGAAAGCGTCTTTCCGGTCAATCAGGATTGAGAAACATTGCAGTTGCACTAATCGTCAGCAATACCCGTCGTAATCTCGACCAATTCTCCTTCTGTCACGATTCTTTCAACGTAGAGTGTAAACGTATACGTCTGATGATTCTTGTATTTTTCGAGGTTTGAAGGAAAAAGCCCATCTCCTGCAACATCATCTACAATCCAAAAGGTCACATTTCTATTATCTGTGGCAAGCATCATTGTACCCGAATAAGTCTTTACCAATTCCGGGTCTACACCCGCTTGAATCCCCAGCATCTCATTGAGTCTATCAAGTAAAACAGCCGCTTGAAGGCGCACCGTTTTTCCTGCATACCTTTGATCACCAGCCACGATCTGTTCAAGTGTCGTATCAATGACTTCAATATCAGCCTTGACGGTGTGTTCAGGGACGTCCGCCCAAATAATGAAGAAACGCTCTCCGTATGTGGTTGTGTCTTCGGAGATGTCTTTTATAAGAAGTGTGAAGGTGTAAGTTGTGTGACCCCGAATGCCTGCCAAATCACTCTCCATGTAGTTCAAATAGTAGTGATTGAGCGCAGACGTAGCGTCCGAGTCCCTTATGAAAAAATAAACGTTATGGTGGTGGGTAAATATTTCTAACGTCGCAGGGTCCCCATCAGCACTCGGATGGATTCTGCCAGCAGCGGTAATCGTGACCTGCTGTCCTTTGTATACTGAGTGGGTGCCGTTTATTTCGACATCATTGACAATGTCGGCAAGCGAAATCGGGTTGGCAGTGACGGGTTTTAAACCGAATCTTGCACAACCGCCAAAGACAATGATAGCAAAGCAGACAATTAAGAGTGCAAAAAGTCTCATCACAAAACACCGCAGGTGCTTAAAATCCGGGACCGTATTAATTTTCGCTTGTAGAAGAAAACTCCGATTCCCAACCGCTGACTGCTGACTGCTCGGGGAATGCCATACGGCATTCATACCGTTGATTAGCTGACCGCTAATTTATTCAACGTACCCCAAATCCCGCAACCTGCCTTCCAAAATCTCTGTCTCCTCAGCCGTAGATTCTCGCGCTTGCAAGTGCTGATAGTTGGAATTCATCAGGATGTCGTCGTAAGCGTCCCGGAAACGGTCTGGATCTTCGCAGGTGAGGTCTTCACCGCTCAGCACGTCCCGATACACAAACTCACCCGTCTCCTCATCTTCACGATAGAGATATTCACCGTCTGTGAGTGACCAGAGCCTCACACCTTCCGAATACCTGTTGATTTCTACGTTGTCAACCGTTGTCCGAGAGGTCACGCGATGGTGTGGCATCTCTAAATTGTTTTTACTCAGAAACCCGATGCCGTAGAGACTGTCCAACTCCGACAGAACCAATCGGTTTGCATCAATCTCCGATGGAGAAAGTAAATCTTGCCCATATCCGTGATAATCCACATCAATACCCGCAAGGTTCGTAATCGTTGGAAACAAATCTATCGCTGAAATCGGTGGGTTCGGGAATTCAAGGTCTGACACACCCGGAATATGTGCCAATAGTGGCACGTGTAGCACGTTCTGATTAAGCGTGCCACCGTGATCGGTAATCTCCTTACAGATACCCTCGCCGTGGTCTCCGAAAATAAAGACTGCCCAATCCGAGAGTTGGAGTTGTTTGAGAATTTCAACCAACTTGAATTCCAATATATGCGTCGCAGCGGCGTAGTAAATACGCAACGCCTCATCTATCCTACCGTTATCAACGAGCCACTTAAGACTCGGCGCGCCCGGAATCCCGCTCATGCCGTAGCCACCGTGCGTGTACCAGAAGTGCAGGAAGCAGAATTGTGGCACGTTTGCGGGCTGCTTCAGCTGGCGCATCAAATCTTCAAGCGAACCGAGATGTTGTGCTTCCGCATTCGGGTCAATTGCTGTGATAAACGGTTCAAAGTCGAGGAATCGGAACACCTCTGGACGTTCGGAACGTCCCGTAATATGGTAGCCAGCATCGTCAAATACCTGAAACAGATTTGGAATATCCTCGAACATCTTGAGATAGGTCTGCCCATAAACACCGTGTTCAAACGCATAGAGTCCGGTAAAGTAGGAAGTATGAGATGGACGCGTCGCCGGTGCCGGCACGAAGAACTTTTCAGCAAGCGAAAAGTCCTGCGTCAACAGATCGAACTTCGGGGTGTTAAAGAGCGAGTTCGTCCGACTGAGTGCATCAAACCGCCAACAATCAATTGAGATAAGCAAAAACTTATTGACAGGAGGTGTTGTCATTTTTCCTAATCCATTAGGCGTGTGTTGTATTGTCGTTCGGTGTGCTGATACCCGCCAAACAGGTCGGGTTGAAAAGGCGTAGACGTATAGATATAGACGGCATCGCTATAAGGATCGTAAAGGATAACCTCATCACGTTCGTCGCTACAGACATCCGCAGGGAAGCAGTGATACCACCCCATCTTGCCGCCAGTAGGCGGGGGCAGTTCAGGAAATGTGACGACCTTGTTGCCAGCACTATCGTAGAGCGCAGCGGGACTGTAAATCAATTCAGTGGTTTCCCCACCGCGCCAGCGGATAACCTCTAAGCCTGTATTGTTCGGCGTTTCATCAACGCGAAACCGATTTCTAATCTGTCCATCGTTGTCTACCACCATCAGATCTGGGTGGTGGCCGTTATAGCGAATAACCAAGGCGTTCGCGGATATATCTGACAGCAATTTACCGCATCGGATCTCTTGCCCGTGTGGAACAGTATCAAAACCGAGTGAAAGCAATGGACTCCCTTCAGCATCAACGACCTGTCCACCACCAGAAAGGATAGCGCGCTTAGTGCCATCCCACTCCGAAACTAAGACCGAGTCCATGTTCGCGCCGAAGTAGCGATTCCAGAGCACCGCGCCGTCGGCAGCGATCCCAAAATTACCACCGTTAACTTCATCAAGTCCATCGCCATTAAAATCGCCAACTGCCGGAATATATGCGGAATGCTCTGGATAGCGAAACCACTTATCCGTGTATTGCCAGAGCAGCTCCAGTTTGTGATTAAACGCAAGCACGTCCACGCCGACCTTCACCACGAAATCTTGAGGGCGCGCGTTGCCAGAGAAGTTGGCAATCATCAATCGTTGATGGACATAATTAGGAATATGAAGTTCACCTTCAGCGTACGCATTACACCGGCACAACGCTTCCGGCGCGAGCGTGTGTTTAACAGCACCCGTAGCACCGTCTAAAATCATCAAACGAATTGCCGACAAATCCCACTTACTCACCTCAGAAGCGTCTGGATCTACCCAGAAACAGATAACCTCTGCTTGTCCATCTGCATCAATGTCGTGAATAGCAACAGGACCCGGTCGGTCAGGCGAGAGAGTTGTTAGCGATGTGTCCTTCACATCTGCGTCTCTGATTTCGAGGTGCTTATCACCAAGCGACCAGATAGGTTCACCTTCGAGTGTGAATGCACCGAGGAAACACGGGTGAATGCCGCCGAGCGACTTGTACACCAATAAATCAACGGTCCCATCACTCGTTAAATCGCCGATGCGGATATCGCCACCCCACGTCCTTCCGTCCGTCTCGTTTAGGAACGCTTCTGGAATTGCGACCCGTTTATAAAGATGTGCGGATTGTGACATGTTGGCACCCTACATTATGCCTCATTTTTCAGTCTTCTAAGAAACAAACGCTTTGAAGAGTCCAACGTAGAGCGCAAGCACCTTCTCCGGGTCAGGTCCCGTATACGCACATTCGTTGGAGATGTAACCTGAAAAACCGATCCGATCCAGCCACTGGAACATCTGACGGTAGAGCTCGAAGGTCTCTGGTTCCTCTGCCCGATGTGTGTGCACTGCTGTAATGTGAGACCCTACACGTGAAAAAAGCGGTTCAATACTTCCCGCATCACAACCGACGAATTGCGAGTTGAAGACAAAACCGACGTTTGGAAGATTTACACCTTCTATGACCGACATCGCCGAATCTGGATCTGTGAAAGAGCCGTGCATCTCAATAGAGACAGTGATATCCTTCTCGCCGGCATAGGTCCCCAAAGTTTTCAGTCCCTCTGTGACGTAACCGACAATCGCATCACGGTTCTCTTCGGTATACCGGTCCCCGAGGACTCGAACGTGATCGCAGTCCATGAACTCTGCCATATCAATCACGCGCGTAACGCGCCGGACGGTTTCCTCGCGGTCAGCGGCGTTTTCAGAGTGGAAATTTTGGCAGCTTGTGAGTGAGGAGATAACAACGCCACTCGCATCTACTTGTGCTTTTAACCCGTCCCAGGCTTCTCTTGGCGTATCCCACTCAAAGCCGTGCTTCTGCTCGTAATCCATTAACAATTCGACACCGTGATAGCCGGTAGCCTCCGCGGTGTTAAGTATCCGTCCTAATTCCCATTCTTGGCAGATTTGATAGGTGTTCAATGACCATTTCATTCTTTTAGTTTTCCTTTCTGATCGCTGATCGCTGACCGCTAATCGTTATTGTTGTATTGGGATGGGAAACCAAAGTCCACCAGTTTTCGTCGTGAGTGCTCTATGCGTGGTGTGGTTAATCCCGATGACATCCACGGTGATATTATTCTGAAAACACTGCTTCAAGACTTCCGGTAGTGTATAAGAACCTTTGCTCGCCTCATCGGTAACCAGAACAAATCGACGCTCCACACCTTCTCGGAAATTGACACGACGAATTGTTTTTATGATGGCGTTGTGTGCCCGTTCATCACCTGCAGCAGCGACAACGTGTGAGGTCAGCAACCGTTTGTACCTCTCACTGTCCCGTGTTTGTGGATGGATAATTGTATCGTCTTCAAGATACCTAAAGATAACGATGCCGAGTGTGAAATCAATACCCTTCTCTTCAAAGACTTCTACCATCCGATTCAGCTGTCTACCGACTGCACGGATATTATCTATCATACTCCCACTGATGTCAAGGAGAAAAACAATGTCAACCGCCTCCTCGTTTTTCCCATCAGCAACGCTTTCTGCAATGCCTTCGAGTGCTTCCCCCATCTGTCCATCTCTGTCAATCGGGGGTGCTGGACTGTTTCTATCTCCCTCCGTTTGGCTTCTATTTTCACCCTGCACAGTTTTAGGTTTCGGCGCAATTGTGGGAGCTTGCGCGTGTGCTGTCGCAATCGTTTTCCACAAGGGTGTTTCTGTTGTTTGTTCCTGTAAAGTCGTTTCAGCCATCGGTAAGCGCGCCGACGTTTTTGGTACCGACATTGACATATAGGGTGCCGGGGTTGCGCGCGCCAGTTTGGCAACAGTTTGATTAGGGGTCGGTGAGGCCTTGACAGGCGTTGAACGCCGAGTCGGCATTGTGCGCTTGCGCATACTGTTTATGTGAAAACGTTGGAGGGCGGTTACCGAAATCGCTTCCGAAACGAGCGGTTCCGAAGGCAGCTGCGGACGATACCACCGAATATAACCAAGACCCATGATCGTTATCGTAATAGCATGCAGAATCAACGAAAGCAGAAACGCTTTCTGAGTTTTCCTGCGTTTTTGTTGGCGTGTGTATGAATAGGTTTCGAGCAGCATATTGGATCTCTCCGCTACAACGTTTCGGTTAAAATTGAGACCGTTCCTGTATTTCCATCAATTTGGAGCATCTGTCCATCAGTGATATGCCGAGTTGCATTCGGGATATTCGCAACAGCAGGAACACCATACTCTCTTGCAACGACTGCACCGTGCGACAAAATTCCACCACGCTCCATCACCAGTCCCGCTGCATGTAGGAAAAGCGGTGTCCACGCTGGATCCGTTGATGGACAGACCAGAATATAATCTCGGTCGGATAGGCGCGACTCCGACGGCTTCAGAAGCACACGTGCTTTGCCCGACGCGATGCCGGCGGAAACGCCTACACCCCTGTATGTTTCCGCTGCCTCGATTACCATCGGCGCACCGATCTGTTCCAAGGCGTCACTGAAAATAACATCCGGCACCTCAATCTGTAGCATAAGGTCTCGTTCCATCTTACGTTTGGCGATAACATCACTAAAAGTTTCCTTCCCATCAATCAGGTGTTGTAATTCATCTGGTACCAAGTAGAAAATACCACCATCAAGTCCATAACGACAATCCAATTCGAGCAAGGCGCGTCGCATCTGTTCGTAGCCGAGCATGAGATAAAATTTTGCTGTCTCCCTGAAAGGCATGTAACGTCTTGTGAAATCCAATTCACTCTCAATCTGTTTTCGTAAACTACCTTTGCTTTTTACCAACTCGATGAGTTCCGCTTCTGCCGAGTAGCGGTCAGCAGTCGGGTCGTTCCGCTGCACTTCACTCTCAGCAATCAGTGAAGAGAGGACCTGTTCGAGATAGGTCGTATCTTCACGCCAACGCGGTGCTGCTAACTCAAACTCGTTGACTGCGCGATGCCCATAATCTTTCAGGAAGTCGCTAAGTACTAAATCGCCAGCCGCTATCTCCTGTAGTTTCTCATTGGTTTCGACAGTAAGGTTGCCAGAAAGTCCGCTGATAAGCCTGCTTACAATGGATTTTGTTCCTGCTTCATCCATACATTTCTGGAGTGCTGCCTCTAATCTTTGGAGCGAAAACCCCGCAAGAAGCGTGGCAGTGAGTGCCTTCGGCGCGAAGTCGTCCAATGTTTTGATGCACCATGTCTGAAATTTCTCGACTAATTCCGCATCCGATAAATCCGAATATGAAATATCGCGCGCCACCTCAACTTCTGACCGGAACGCTGGGAATACTTCTGCTGTCAGAATTTGGTCAAAATCGGATCGGCACTGTCTTAGCCGCATCTCTGCTTTACTCATACGGACGATGTGGAGCGGGAGTTTCAGCCAAAACGACGCACGGCTTCGGGTAATATCAGGTGCCGCTTGCGCATACATCGCCTGCTGTGGGTTCTGCTTTAAAGCGTTAAAGTCGTGTGCAAACGGGAAACCCTCAAAGTGGAGTTCCGCTTCTCGGTTCAAATTAACGTAAATGCGTCCGCAGATTAAGTCCAGGATCCCCTCGCTATCTACCCGCGCGCTCGGATAAAATCCAAGACTTCGGTACGCCTCACCTAATCCACCTACACCCGACATAAATTTGCTAATAATCGACCAGGTCATCGGCAGCGGTGCAGGCAACACTTCAGCGATGTTATAATGACACCAGACACTACCCTGTTTATCAATACATGCCTTCAACCGTTGGATCTCTTCGTGACGGAGTTTCTCGACTCTCGGCTCCTGACTTTCAGCACTTGGCTGGAAGGGCGGAAGGGCGGAAGATTGGGTGTCCCTCCTTCCAGTCTTCCTCGCTTCCATTCCCTGGTTAACTGATGTCGTAATGTGGCGCGCCTGCAACAGGATAAACTCCCCATCCGCCAGTGCCCACTCAATATCCATCGGCTGTCCGTAGTGATTTTCGATGCCTAAACCGAGTGCCGTAAGTTCTTTCAATTCCGCGTCCGTCAAACTCGGAACATCCTGCTGCGCAGCAGATACTGCGTTGACACCCGCAGCGGTTACCATTTCCCGTTTTGTAGCAATCGTCTTTTCCAAAATCTCGCCTGTCTCTCGTGATACCTGAAAACTATCAGGCGTGATAGCACCCGATACAACCGATTCACCCAGTCCCCAATTCGATTCAATAACAGAGATACTTTGATTAAAGGGACTCACAGTGAAAAGCACACCAGAGACATCCGAATTACACATCTCCTGAATTACAACCGCCATTGCCAATCCATCATCCACAATGCCTTGTGCTTCTCGATAGGCGATAGCCCGTTCCGACCAGAGCGATGCCCAGCACGCCTTGAGAGCATCTAACAATTCATCAGACTGGACATTCAAAAACGTGTCCTGCTGCCCGGCGAAACTCGCCTCTGCTAAATCCTCAGCGGTCGCACTGGAACGTACAGCGACCGTGGCTGTTTGGAGCTTTTTATGCGCTGCACGGATTTCTGAAACAAGTTCTGGTGCCAACATAAGGTCTTTAATGTTGTCTGCATTCTGTCCCGACAGACTCTGAACCGAAAAGAGATAGGCATCCGTCGTAACACAAAAACCTTGCGGCACCCGAAATCCAGCCCGTGTCAACTTGCCAAGATTTAGACCTTTTCCACCGACACGCGAAAGATCGCCATCATTAATTTCTGAGAAATGTTTGATAAATTGCATAAGTCCAGATTGGTCTGCGAAGGGTAGAAGCGATTGAAGATAGTATAGCAGCATCTATCTGCTGAATGCAAATACGTTTGGGATTGCTTGTTAGAGAAGAGAAAGAAGGTGGGTTTAAAGCATAGAGGCTGGTATGAAACCAACCTCTACAATATTCTGAAATAACGAAGATATTGGAATTGCTGTTAGTTATCATCGTTATCGTCAGCATGATTATCGTGATTATTGTGATTATTGTGATTATTGTGATTATTGTGATTATCGTCATCGTCGTCATGATCATCAACCATGTGATCGTGGACATCATGACCATCGTCAGGCAGGATAGTATCACCATGTGCCTCTTGCTGATTAATCCAATCAACAAAAAGTTGAATCTCGGCATCCGTCAGTGGTGGCCCCCCAGGAGGCATATTACCTGAAACAATTTGTTCAACAACTTCACTCTCTTCAGCATTTCCAGCGATGAATGCAGGATGTTCTCCACCCGCTATGAAGGATTCGTAGGTCCTGAAATCTAAACCGTGAGGGCCATCAGCAACGTGACATCCAGCAAGCGCACATCTCGCCGTGAGGATAGGCAAAAGGTTCTGTTCAAAGGAAAACTCAGCATCAACAGTTTCGTGGACTTCTGTAGGTGGTGAAATATGGTCAGGTATTAGCACATTATCGCGATCGCGGTTACATCCGAGCATACAAAACAGCAATCCGATAACCAGTAAGAAAAACCTTTGACTATTTACAAACATAATAATTCCTTTCTAATGAGGTTTCCTAACCTCACCGGTGGTAATGTCTAATTTTTTTATCTTAAAATCTACGATAAACAGCCTTGTAGGACAGGCAGAAGCATTGGAAAAATAGTATAGCAGCATCTGCCGATTAACGCAAAAGTATTTGGCCTCACGATCATTCAGTTCTTCTTGTAGGAGCGAGCTCCCGCTCGCGACTTTCCGCTCCAGAGGCGCAAAAAGCCTAAAACTATGGTAAACGTGAAAAATAAATAGACCTTTGACCCTCCCCTGGTAGGGTTTTTGCTGGGGTGTTTCTTCAAGGTTTCTAACCTCGCCGGTGTAGAGTGTCCAATTACTTCTAAAGTTTACCATAAATAGCCCTGATTTGGACCTGCTTGAGAATGATACGAAGGCGAGAACACAAGCATAGAGGCTGGTATCAAACCAACCTCTATAGGATCCGAGATAACGAAGACATTGGAATCGCTATTGATCATGAGCGTCACTGTCGTCAATCATCATCGTCATCATCGTCGTCATCATCGTCATCGTCATCATCGTCGTCATCATCGTCATCGTCATCATCGTCGTCATCGTCATCATCGTCGTCATCGTCGTCATCATAACGGATGTTAGGAAAATCGGCAGGGTCTTGCTGATTAATCCAATCTCTGAAGAGTTGAATTTGAGCGTTACTTAACCGGGGACCACCAAGGGGCATCCTCCCCGAAACAATTTCCTCAATAATATCACTACTTCGGGCATTTCCAGGGATGAAAACGGATTCGCCTTCGTAGTCACCCCTGATAAAAGACTGATATGTTCTGAAATCGAGACCATCGTATCCATTGGCATCGTGACACCCCGAATACGCACATCTCGCTCTCAAAATCGGTAAGAGATTTTGATTAAAGGATGTTTCGGGTTCTGTTGTATTGCCGGGGTGCTGCGGTTGTTGTGTAGAGGGTTGCTGTGGTCGCATCGGTGGTGATGTCGAGGGCTGTTGATTGATCCAATCTCGGAAAAGTTGGACTTGAGAATCCGTCAACGGTGGCCCTCCGGGTGGCATTCTCCCGGAAACAATCTCTTCTATAATATCGCTACTTGCAGCATCCCCCGCAACGAAGACGGAACCTGTATCGCCACCATTGAGGAAACTTTGGTATGTGCTGAAATCCAAGTTTTTTGGGCCCCCAGCAACGTGACAACCAGCAAAAGCACACCGGCTTCTCAGAATAGGCAAAAGATCGCGTTCAAAGGAGACACCCTGGGGCGTAGTGAGTTGTTGCACTGATGGTTGTTGGCGGGCTTCTTGTTCCCCAACTTCTTTTGAGTCGATCTTCAACGAAGTACCATCCAGGACAATACCGAGGACATTTACAGAAAATTCTGTGAAATCAGAAACAGGAAGCGTGTACTTGCATACAAATACTTTTGTGCCCTCCAAAGGCCGGCAGTCGGCACTTAAAAAGTCGTCAGCAGCACCGCGCGCGACAACATTATAACGCCTCTCCACTTTGCTTCCGTCAGTTCTCGATAATACGTATCTAATGTCCGGACGCGCAGTGGAATCATCGGCAACAACATAAGGCGCGTCTTTAATAAATACCACTTTTGTGAATACCGTTATTCCTTCACGCACCTCTGAGGCTATTTGTTTTGTGAGTTTCTGATCGCTGTAGTGGGTGATTTCAACTGCATCGGGCGTATCCAGCGAAACGGAGACCTGGCTCTCAGGCTTATCGTCAGTGGACTCTTTCGTTTCCCCAAGCAAGGTCTGTGTGAGATCGAGTATGTCAGAGGAGCGTAGGATATCACTCCCATCAGGCCCACAACCGAGGGCAAGAAAGAGTAAGCCAAGAGTGAATAAGAAGTATATACTTGTGTTTGTTTTCATGTGTAATTGTCCTTTATTGTTTGATAGGTCTGTCGGGTCAAGACTTTAGCGTTTGCTCAACTGAGAATTGCCAGAGCCATTTCACACTCAATACGCTTTAGTCTTTAGAATCCTCCCTAATCTTAACTTCAAGATAGATAGCAAGTACAATGCCAATGCTAAAAATCGCAGAATATGCCTTATTTTCTGGGTTAATTCCGATTTTTCTGAAAAAATATGGACAGACCTGTTCAAAAAATGGACAAAATGACGGAATTTGTGATGGATTTGGGAGAAAGTTTAGAAAACGCGTCAATCTCCCGCTCTTGATTTTTCAATCAAGATCTCTGAAAAGTCGAGAGTGAAAGAAAAGAGTCCTCAACATCGCAGAAAAGTGATATAATACCATTTCTAAAAGTTTATCTCGCATTACCCGAACCCACTCACACCACACCCGGTAGGTGCGGTTTCTAACCGCACCGAGCATCGCTGAAAAATAGTCAACCTTTTAAGAGGAATTATCAATTAGAATTGGTATAATATACCTGAAGGAGATCAACTTTGATGCAGACAACAAACCGGCATATTTCCCAATCGCCCCAATCAGATCCGTCTCTTATCCCAGATGTTTCGCCAGACAATACCGTTATCTTTCGCGGCGATGGAGAACCGAAAACGCCTTCAATGATGCTACAGCGACTTGCTGAATTCGACCAAGAATTTACACTTGAGGCTGACAGTTATTCTCTCGGTGGCAATCTCGAGCAGCTGGAGAAAAAATGTGCCGAAATGTTGGGCAAAGAGGCGGCAGTCTTTATGCCGACGGGGACACTCGCCAATCATCTTGCCATCCGAAAACTCTGTGGAGTCAAACCGCGCGCAATCGTTCAGGAGCAAAGCCATCTCTACAAGGACAGTGGGGATTGCGCAACGCGACTCAGCAATATAAATCTCATACCCTTAGCAAAGGAATGTCCCTATTTCACACTCGAAGCATTGAAAACCGCAGTAGAGCAGTCAGAAAGCGGAAGGGTCATCAATCCGGTGGGTACAGTGATGATTGAAAGTCCTGTCCGCCGCCAATTCGGCAAAATTATGCCGTTTGATGAGATGAAGGCAGTAACGGACTACTGCCGAGACAAACAGATTAGGACTCACCTTGACGGTGCACGCCTCTACATGATGTCAGGTGCGACCGGCATCCCACCTGCTGATTATGCTGCGTTGTTTGATACGGTCTATGTATCGTTGTACAAGTATTTTGGAGCACCCTTCGGAGCAGTATTGGCAGGCACGGCTGAGTTCACGGAGGGGTTGTATCACGACCGTCGTATGTTTGGCGGAGGATTGGCATCTGCAAACTTTGCGGCAGCGTTAGCACTTCAGGGCATAGATGGGTTTGAGGCGCGTTTCAATCGGGCTATGGCACACGCAACAGCACTTTTTAATAAAATCAACGCCCTGGAGGGTATCAAGGTTGAACCTTTTGAGCACGGTTCTAATATATTCCCACTGAAATTAGGATCAAGTATTGATAGTAAGTGTTTTGTCAAGACGCTTGAGGCGCATGCAGTAGCTGTATCCTCACCAGATGGCGATCACGATCGACGTATCATGCTTACTGTTAACCCAACGGTATTACGTCAGGATATCCCAGATCTATTCTGTGCCTTTCAACGCGCTATCCAAGAGAGTCAACGATAAACCCATAGGGCACTGTATGTTCTTTTTCCTATATCTCTTGACAAATCTCGCCAACGTGATTAAACTGGAGATATGTTTCAGAACGCAACCGAAATCCTCACTTTAATCGCTTCTGCCCTTGTGCAGTGGCTCTTTTACCCAAAACACTTACCCAAGGACTTCGTTCCAAAACGCATTCTCGTCGTCAAACTCGACCACCTCGGTGATGTCATATTAGCAACGCCAGTCTTCTCCAATCTCCGTCAAGCGTATCCAAACGCCGAACTGCACGCACTCACAGGGACGTGGAGTCGCGTCATTTTAGAGAGACATCCTGATGTCAGTACCATTTTCGACTATAATTCTCCCGCTTTTTCTCGGACGGGGCAATCGACTACACTAAAGCAGGCATTCCAGCTTTACCGAGAATTGCATCGTCAAAAATACGACCTGATAATAGAACTCCGCGGAGATTGGCGAACAACTTGGTTCTCGCTTCTGCAACTCACACCGCATCGTCTCAGTCGTGCCGCTTTACAAATTGAAAACAAGTTAGGGCGTTCGCGGTTCAACGGAACGCATGAAACGATCCGCAACCTTGATGTTTTAAGACATGCTGGCATTCCAACATCCATCCAGACTGCTACTTTCTCAGTGACAACAGCGGATGGAAAGTGGGCATCCGATTTTTTGGCAACCTATAAGATCGATAAACAATGCCCACTGATTGCAATCCATCCAGGGTCCCCAATCCCGCTAAAGCGGTGGCTCCCTGAACGGTACGCAGAATTAGCAGATTGGCTAATTGCACGAAAAAGAACGCAAGTTCTATTTGTTGGCGTGAAGGATGAAGTCCCAATAATCACCGAAATCCAACAACTTATGCAGCGAAAGGCGATTAATACTGCTGGTAAAACGACCTTGACGCAATTGGCATCAATCTTGCATAATTGTAATGTGTTTATCGGGAACGATAGCGGTCCAATGCATCTCGCTGCAGCAGTTGGCACGCCGACAATCGGACTTTACGGACCTGGAGACCCAACCCGTTTTGCCCCAATCGGAATACAATGTCAAACGATTCGACGCAAACTGGATTGTCCGCCTTGTTTGGGGACGACCTGTCGATTCGGAAAAAATGGATGCATGTCCGAAATCCAGGTTACCGATGTAATCCAGGTGCTTGAGGATGCACAGTATTTGCCATCGGAAAATCGCAACGGATAACATTAGACAAATTAACTTGACATATTTTTGAAAAGTGGTTATAATGTCTTAAACAGTATTAAAACGTGATTTTTGGACGTGAGTGGCTTGCGATCTTTATTTGCAAGCGATGTGATGAACCTAAAGGAGGAATTTAGAAAATGCAATCGAGATTAATGTGGCTCGTGTTTGCCCTCTTCGCAGTGAGCATCATGAGTATCGGCATTGTGGGTTGCGGTAGCGATTCTGAAGATGAAGGCTCTGCTGAAAAGCCGACGGAAAGTTCTTCAACAACGTCTACGACTGACGAACCCGTAGTTGCCGCGAAACCCCCTATTGACTTTGCCGCAGAGAAAGCAGCGATTCAAAAGGTGTATAGTGACTTCTACGAAGCCTTTAACGATAACGATATGAGAGCCATTGGGGAGACCTTTCGGACGAGTGACAACAAAGTTGCCTTCGGGACAATCTTTGCAGGAAATGAACCGGTGCCAATCGCCTTCGGGTGGCGGAATGTTGAAATCGCTATCGAAGGTTTATGGATCGGTATTGGTACGAAAGGTTCCAGATGGGGACAAAACGATCAGTTGTCAGATTTTTGGATTCGCTATAAAGGCAGCAAAATTGAAGCCAGTGCCATAGGCTACAATTGTTACAAAGGCGCGTTCCCCGGGGAAACCCACCTCTATTTAATGAAAGAGGAGAAGGATGGGTGGAAGATTCACGAACTGGACAGCAGCACGGAAAACAACCTCGGAATCTTTGGTTTCCATAAAGGCAAACCGCGGCTTAAGGAGGCAGGCCGCTTCTTTAGCACAGATGCCGACAAAGCCCCATAAGTCCAATTTCGGTGCACACGGTTGCTAAAAACTGCCCGTTTTTGTGCAGCTTTGAAAAACAAATTGCCCGTTTTTGTGCAGCTTAACTCGTTTGATGCAGAGATTAACCGCAAATTCAGACCTTTTCGCATTGGCACGGAAATTGCATATATCCTTGCATCAACAACTTTTGTTTTTTAGTAGGATACAGAAATACCCTTTGGAGGTAATAACGAATGAGTGCAAAACGAACCTCAGGTGCCTTTATGACTTCTTTGGTACTCCACGCGGTCATTGCGTTCATTGCTGGCATTTATCTTGTCACGCAAACCGAACAGTTCAAGGATCTCGTCGGTGCCGAAGTGCTCCAACCCAAGGAGCCACCGAAGCCTAAGGTACGGAAACCCGTCGTCAAGCCGGTTATTAAGCCGACTGTCCCGACACAGAACACCGTCGTTGTTGAACAGGTGCAAGTACAACCTCGTGTAACAACCGCGTTTGTCGCTAAGTCGAACTTCCAACCGCAGACGGTTCTTGAGTTTTCTAACCAAAATGTTAAAGTAGAAGCACCGATTAATCCGAACGTTCCGCGAGTCGTTACGCCTAACGCACCCGTGCCAACGGTCGTAACACACGCCGATCTCCCCGTCTCGGACGCACCCGGTGCCTTGGCATTCTCAGCCCCTGTCGCAACTGCCCCCTCCGCGGGACCGGCTAACATCGGTCGTGGTGTCGCAGGCGGTGCCGTACAGGTCAAAGTCGCTTTTGAACGTCCACCCGGACTCGCAATGGTTGAGAACGTCGGTGCCGCACGCGACGCACTCGGCGATGTCGTTGAAAACATTACCCTCGGTAACGTTGAAGTGCCACCCCTGCCCAGAGGCGAACCCGGTGGACGTGTTATCGGTAAAGGTAAGGACATCCGCGGCGTATTCCGTTTCACACGGATCCGTCACTCCCTCTCTGACTGGTGGGCTGATGCTTCTTCCCTCAACGCATTGACAAAGTGGCTCAACGAGCGTACGAAAATTAAAACCGACATGAACGTTGAAGGTGGCGCCCTGAAGTTTACGGATGCCAACCTCTTCAAAACACCGTTCGTCTTTATGACAGGACACGATCCGTCACTCACCCGTTCGCGTAACTTGCTCGGACGGCAGTATGGTGGCGGTAAAATGGATAGCCGTCTCACCGAGACTGAAGCCGCCGGTATGCGTCGCTACCTCGTCGAAAGAGGCGGATTCCTCGTCTTTGACGACTGTGGTGTGAACGCTCCCGCACAGGCGATGATTCGTCTCTTCCTCGCACAGATGCGCTACGTCATGCCTGAATATCAGATTGAGCGGATCGCGAACGATCACGAGATTTACGATAACTTCTATGAAATGGGTGGTCCCCCTGTCGGATACGACATCTTCTGGTGGGGCACACGTCCGCCGAAACGGAACTTCCTCGAAGGTATCTCCGTCGGTGAAAGGTTGTCGGTTATCATGGTCCGTCGTGATTACATGTGCGCAATGGAGTCTGTCAGTCTCCCAACCCGTAGTGTCCACTATTCACCCGGCGTCTATCGTTTCATGACAAACGTTGTGGTGTATGCGTTGACCCACGGCTCGATTTCCGACTACTCCGGTTATGTGCCTGAAGACACGTTAGCCAAGAAGGAACTCCCGACAAGCGCACCTGAAGCCGCAAAAGTCAGCGGTTTTGAATAGAACTTACATCATACTTAAGTATAGGGCTGTTTGGTTACCTCCAAGGGCAACTGAACAGCCCTATTTTTATTTCTCCCGCGTCTCTTTACAAAACACTGAGAAAAAACTGGATTTCACATCCGAGTTATGTTATCATACCGCAATAAACGCTCTATTTGAGGTGATAAATTGAAACTCGGTGTATCCACTTATTCTTACTGGCATTTCAAACCCGAACGCATACCGATTGAGCACGTCATCGAAGAAGCCGCACGGCTGGAACTCGATGGGGTCGAAATCTTACACCAACAGATGGCATCCGAAGCGAACCCCTATCTCCAAAAACTAAAACGGCACGCCTTCATTCACGGACTTGATCTCTACGCACTCTCCATCCATCAAGGCTTCGTGTCACCAGATGAAGCGACGCGACAAAAAAATATCAATCACACCGTTCACTGCATCCGATTGGCACACGAACTCGGCATCCCTTCAATTCGTCTCAACTCAGGGAGATGGGGGACTGTCCCCTCTTTCACTGAATTGATGGAAGTCGAGGGACAAGAACCGGCACTCCCCGGACACACAGAAGATGAGGCGTTTGAGTGGGTCATCGCTGCCATTGAAAAGTGTCTCCCAGACGCTGAAAAATACGGGGTCGTCCTCGGACTCGAAAATCATTGGGGATTAACATGCACACCGGAGGGAGTCAATCGCATCGTCTCGGCTATTGACTCGGAATGGTTGAAAGTGACGATGGATTGTGGTAATTTCCTCTCGAATCCTTATGAAAAATTGACGCAGATTGCAGATGAGGCGGTACTCGTTCATGCCAAAACCTACTACGGGGGCGGCGAATGGTATACATTGGATCTCGATTATGCTAAAATCGGCGATATTCTAAAAAATGCCGGATTTCAGGGATACGTGTCCATTGAATTTGAGGGCAAAGCGGACGCACACATCGGTGTCCCACAGAGCGTCCAAATGCTCCGTGACGCACTCTTTTTGTAGCATAGACTGTTAGTCTGTGCAATTCTATAGTCTGTGCAATTCTAAAGGCAAGATTTCCAATCCTGACCGCTGACCGCTGATGGCTGACGGCTGACTGCCATCTGTAGACTCTTGGAGGACCTAATGCTAAAAAAAATCACAATATCAATTTTGGCTTTCGCACTGCTCACAACAATAGGAGGTAGCACGACAATGGCAGAGACCGGAGAAATGGCGGGAGCAACGAACGCTTCCGAGGTGTGGCGCGCCTTACAGCGCATACAGACAACTGCCACCGTTCTACATACTGTCGCACACCCTGACGATGAAAACGGTGCCTTGCTAACGTGGCTCAGTCGAGGACGCGGGGTCAGAACCGGATTATACTCCACCACACGCGGAGAAGGCGGCGCAAATCTTATCGGACCCGAATTGTTTGACGCACTCGGTATTGTCCGCACCGAAGAACACCTCGCTGCTGTCCGCTACTACGGCATAGACCTCTTTTTTTCCAGTGCCGTCGATTTCGGCTATTCCAAACGACTCGACGAGACATTAGAAAAATGGGATTACCAAATGCTCCTTGAGGATATGGTGCGTATCATCCGACGCTACCGACCCGATGTCATCATCTCCCGATTTCAGGGAAATCGTCAAGATGGACACGGACACCATCAAGTATCGGGGGTCGTAACATTAGAGGCATTTCGTGCTGCCGGCGACCCAAGTCAATTCCCAGAACACCTCGCAGACGGATTACAGCCTTGGCAACCCAAGAAACTCTATATCTCGCGTTCCAGATGGCGACGCAGTGAGACCCAAACCGGCGATGCACCCCTGCTGAAAATTGATATGGGTGAATACAACGCCTTATTAGGGCTTTCTTATGCACAAATCGCACGTCAAGGACTCAGTTACCAACGTTCGCAGGGCGTTGGGCAGACCCGTGCGTCTAAGGGTTCTTCGCTCACCGAATTGCGGTTAGTCGATACAACACTTCCCAAGCAAGCGGAACCCGAACAGAGCCTTTTTGATGGGCTGGATACCACGATTATGGGGATGGCAGGGCTCGCCAACGCACCTGATTTGAATGCAGCCTTTGCACAATTTCAGGAGAGTGTCGACGCTGCGCGCCATGACTATGATGCCCGGTACCCTTGGGCAATTGTGCCTCACCTTGCTGCCGCTTTAAAAACTGCTCGCAGCCTCATTGAGGATGTCCAAAGCATAGACCTTGAGGACGCGACGCGCGCACATCTGCTTTTCCTGCTTCAAAACAAAGAACAGGAGTTGATGGGTGCTGCGAACGCCGCACTCGGGTGTTCACTGGAGGTGCTCGTCCAACCCGAAGGCGCACAAGAGGGATTCTTCCGATCCCCTGAAACTTTTACTGTCGCAATTCCGGGGCAAACGTTCTCAATCGGAATGCGGATGGTGAACCCCTCACCCGTTGCTGCTAAACTTGTTGATGCATCGCTCCGCACGCCAGAAGGCTGGAACGTACGTCAAACGCCAACAAACTCAGACCAGAAAGAGGGAATCATCATAAATGCAAACGAACCTGTCTCTCTCACGTTTGAGGTGGAGGTGCCACAGGATGCCGCATATACCCAACCCTATTGGACGCGCGCCTCTGAATATCACGACGCTGTCTATACACTAAAACGTCCAGAATTCCGATTCTTGCCCTTCGCACCGCCTGAAGTGCACGGTGTTATAACCTATCGCGTGGATGGCGTAGACTTCACACTGGCGCGACCGGCACAAACCGTTTCAATCAACCGACCATGGGGTGAAAGACGGCGGCTACTATCGGTGGCTCCCGCTATCAGTCTATCTATGTCGCCGCGTATCGGTGTTGTTCCGATATCTCAATCTGCGACAGCAGATGAGGAAACCACATTTACTGCCACAGTCGAGGTGCTAAATAATGTGAAAGGTGAAGCGGAAGGCACGCTTGCGCTCACGTTACCCGATGGGTGGCATTCGTCGCCTGAAAGCGCGTCTTTTGATTTCACACACGAAGGTGCCAGCAAGACCTTTACTTTCGATGTGTCTGCTGCGGGTGTAGAGGCAGGCGGAGATTACACAATTCAAGCCGTTGCTACTTATAATGGCGAGGAATATACCACCGGTTATCAAGCGATTGACCATACAGATCTCGAACCCCGCCACCTATACCGTCCTGCTACGATGACACTTCACGGCATTTCAATTGAACTGCCAGGGGAGATGGAAGTCGGTTACATCATGGGGGTCGGTGATAGGGTGCCTGAGGCACTCCAACAGATTGGGATCGACGTTCAAATGCTGGATCGTGAAGAACTCCGCACCGGTGATCTGAGTCGATACGATACCATCTTGATCGGCATCCGGGCGTACGCCGTGCGACAGGATCTCATCTCCTATAACGGGCGACTTCTCGATTATGTCTATAACGGAGGCAACCTCATCGTCCAATATCAGACCCCAGAATTTGATGCAGCCCCCTTTGGTCCCTATCCCTATACAATGGGTAGGCGACCGGAGGAGGTCTCCGAAGAGGACGCACAAGTGAGCATTTTGATGCCAGAAAATCCGATTTTCCAGCATCCCAATCAAATTACGGAGGCTGATTTCAACGGGTGGGTTGAGGAGCGCGGTTCAAAGTTCCTCACTGAGTGGGACGCAAACTATCAGGCACTCCTCACGTGTAACGACCGCGAACAAGAACCGCAACACGGTGGGTTCCTCTATGCCAAGTACGGACAAGGCACCTATACCTACGCCGCTTATGCGTTCTATAGACAACTCCCCGCAGGCGTCGCAGGCGCATACAGGCTTTTCATCAACATGCTCACCCTTAAACCCTAACTTGGTAGGCGAGGTTTCTAACCTCGCCGATCCACTTACTCCGCTTCCCACGGTGCCACTTCCCCAACAGGCGGTGGTGCCGGGAAGCGACTCACAACATCAATAGGTCTACCCACATCGGACGATTCAATGATCCGCTCGCACACCTCTAACGCATGCCGTGCCTGCGCACCATTACAACGCGGGTTTCGATCGGATCTAATCGCATCTGCAAAATCGGCGACACCTTTCCCCCAATCTAATCCGGTAAAGGATTTCGACGGCGAAGGTTCGTCCTGCCACCCGTCCTGCGGCGTAAATTTTTGGATGCCGCGTCCATCATCGTGCGCTTGCAGAGAGAACCCACCCGCTGTGCCGTGGATCTCGTAAGGCGGAATCCCAGAAGCAACCGTAAAACTGTGATAGATAAGTCCGTGTGCATTGTTCTCGAACTCCAGTACACCAAATCCGTGATCCTTCTCATTCACCTCAAACTCGGTGCCTTTCCGTGGTCCTTGGGTTAGCGTTCGTTTCGGAACAGCGAGCCGTGCGAAACCGTGTACCGTCTTAACGGGGGCAATCATCGTCGTCATCGCAGTGAGTGGATAAGGCGCGACATCGCGGAAGGGACCCGCATGCATCAAAAACGCATCAGCGTTGGGATGCCAGTGTTCCAACGGACCGCCGAAATTACCAATCGCAGAGATAACATCGCCGATTTCGCCTTCCCGTATCCGTTGCCAGACGTTCTGTTGAACGTAACCGAGGATTGCAGACGGCGCACACGCCAATTTCAGACCCATCGCTTCCGCAGTTTCGACGAGTTCATTCGCTTCGTCGGTTCGGATAGAGATCGGTTTCTCAGAGTAGACATGTTTTTCCGCTTTCAGTGCCGCCAACGAAACGGGATAGTGAGAGATGTGAATCGTCAAATTCACAATCGCTTCTACATTCGGATCGTTCAGCACCTCCTCAAGCGACTTGTAGACGCGACCCCCATCTTTTTCTGCCAATGCCGAGGCACGCGCCTCATCTTGATCGTAGTAACCAACAAGTTCAATCCGATGTGGATATGCCTGACAGCGCGGCTGGTAACCCCCCGCTGCGATCATCCCACACCCAACAATCACCGTCCGAACTGGGGTTGTATTAGACATTCAGTATGCTCCTTCTTATACTGTTTCCGAGACGCGCAAAGTCAACGTTGCGTCGATTTCGACAAAGCCTGTGCTAAGTTTCCTTCATAACTGCATCGCGTTGTATTAATTGGAAATTCCTCGCCTCGGAATGTCACTCTGGAAGTTTTAAGCTTTTTGAGCTGTGCTTTGTGAATCTTTCTGCGGTGAAATGCGATAGGAATGCAAACCGTTTTGACAGTGTTTGAAGCCAACCTATCAATGATGCGTGCCCCCTCTTGCAATTGCTGAATTATTTTTGAGGCATCAGTGCTGCCTTTAAGTTCCATTGGAACCCCGACGAGACATTCTTTGGAAGTGTCAATGTAAAAAAGAACAAAGTCACATTGATTTGTATCTGCTCTGTCTGTTGGAAAAGCAAGGTCTACATCCAATACAACACGTTCAGACGGTATACTTGCCATGGAAACGCGACAGCCTTCTTTGGTATAGGATGTTGCTCTTCTGTGCCCTATCCATCGACGAATCTCCTCAAGATGTCTATGCAGATTCACGCGCGCTTACCTTTCTTTTTTTCAAATCTCTGTTGGAGATTCACCGATCGGTTGTAGAGTCCTTCAGCAACATCCTCGTAATCTTTTGGAGAAATACCTTCTCTGGGTTTAAAAGGAATTTCCTTGACAGGTTCGTCTCTTTGGAAGTGCCATGCTCCGACTTCTTCTGGTAACAACCAGCTCGCTGACGCGTCGGTTTGCTCCGCTAATAGCCCTTCAAGAATCAGGTTTCCTATTTCTTCAAGCAACCAGTCGCTATGTGTTGTTGCAATCACGCTCACACCTGCACGAACTAAACTCGCCAGAATAACTGCCATATCTGCTTGGGCACCGGGATGTAGATGTGCTTCGGGTTCTTCAATGATGAGCATGTCTCCAGGTTTAACACCACTCCGCAGAAATAAAACCAACGAAGCAAGCTCGGATACCATTGCGGAAGATTGGCTCAGATGGAGTTCGGTCGCTGCACCATTTGGCGCATAACGGAAGTCTGGATAACCGCTGAGGGAAGGTTCTAAACGGACTTGCCCACCAAGCACGTTGCTCTCTAAACTTTCAGCGATCTTTTGCATTTCCGGGTTCCCATTTCCCTTTTCAGTGTACTGGATGATTTTTTGCATGAAATCCGCGACGGCACCAGATAGTGTTGGCATTTCAGGTAACCGTTCTAATCCAACCCGGGTGGCGCGCGTGATAAGTGAACTTGCTATGATGCGGTGACTTTGCATAATGCCACTCCGAGATGCCGGTAGATAGTACCTATCTCGGATCGTATAGCCGATACTTCCCATCGTGACGGTATTATCATCCAATCTACCATATACGGACCACCCTGAGGGTAGAAGCACTAAAGAATCTGGCATCGGATCGTCGAAAAAATGTGAAACATCCATATCAATTGCTGCTGATTCGGCGTGTGTCATCCGGATATCCCAATATTTATCCGTTTTGCTACCTATTTTGAGTCCGATGTTAAATTGATTCGATTGTTCGTCAGTCAATCGGTTTAGCTCTGCGATAGAACCGAGATCAAAGCAATTTTTGAGTTCATCCTGAAGTTGCTGCAGCACGCCTTTAAAAAGCCCTGTATCCTCCTTGAGCAGCGAAAACAGATGCTCGCGCATCTCTACTGGCATATCCGACAGTTTAAAAGGCTGTTCATGCTTTCCTAATCTGTTGAGCATTTCTTGAATTTCCGCTGTCGCTGCTGTCGTGCTGTTCATCATAAGTTTCAGTAGATCCATAACTTTTCCTGACCCCAGCGGCGAAAGGAGACTCGGATGCGTCAAACTGTTAAAAGCACCGTGCAAAGCATATACCAAAGTTGCAAGATAGGTTTTCCCCGTATTGCTAGGACCGACAAACACTGTCAGTGGTCGTAAATCCACACAACTCGCTTTAATAGGTCCAAAATTTGCAACGTTAATTTCGGCACTGAACGGTTGTTTGGCAACGGTGTCCCTATGTGGATTATCGCGAATCGTAACTTTAAGTGGTACTTCTATTCTGTTCATCGTATTTTCATCCGGATATAGATGACTAAAGTTTGGACAATTTTATAAATAGGACTTACGCACACCCCTGGTAGGTGCGGTTTCTAACCGCACCGAATCACGTGATAGGTAGCAGAATTCCGTCATTTTGCGTAAGTCCTGATGAATTAAGATAACCAAAAGGAAAAAAATAGGCATCCTGTAAAATGGCACTCCTTTTCTGCCTTAGGACTTACGGATGCTGCTCTTTTGTAGCACAAACTTCCCAGTTTGTGGCATGAGAACACTGTGTTTTCCGAAAATTCGCATCAAACAGAACGGGCTGCAGTCAAAATTGCGTAAGTCCTATGCCTGAGAGATATTCTATCAGATTTTCGGCATTTATTCAACGCACAAAACTTTTTTTTGCGTTTTTGACCCACTGCCCAATAGGGTGTTGCTTAGGCGTTTCTTCACAGTTTTCCAACCGCAACAAAAAACTTGACTTTTCCCTCACCATCAGATATCCTATGTAGCATAGGCTGTTAGCCTGTGCATCCAACCGAAGGAATCTGCCTAGTGGAGAAAACCAATATGTCAGAAACAACACAAACCTATCTCGCCTTGGGAACCGAAACCGAAAAAACAGATAACGGATTCTACACCGCCCTCAATTACATCCGAGAAAACGCCAATACACACTACGGAAAAGGCAAACTTTTCGAGCGACTCATCAGAACATATTTCCTTGAAGATCCTTTCTACCAAAAACGATTCTCCGAAGTCTACCTCTGGTCGGAATGGGCAGCACTCCGTCCAGAATTCGACGGCGTTGATATAGGCATCGATCTCGTCGCAGCAGAACGCGATGGCGGCTACTGCGCGATTCAGTGTAAGTGCTATGCCGAGACCACACGCATTTCAAAAAAAGACTTGGATACATTCATCTCCGCTTCGGCACGTGAACCCTTCACCTCCCGAATGTTCGTAGACACGGCACACGACTGGAGTGCCAACCTCCACAGAACCCTTGACGGATTGCAACCGCCATGCCAACGTATCAGTGCCGCCGACCTCGCCAGCCGACCGGTAGCATGGCCCGATCTCAGCATTCAAGAGGCCGAGCAACTCGACTACCAACAAGAGACCTTCAGCCTACGCGAACATCAGAGAGAGGCGTTTAACGACGTTATTAACGGCTTCAAAGAATCCGATCGCGGCAAACTGATTATGGCATGCGGCACGGGTAAGACCTTCGCAGCACTCCGAATCGCTGAGTATCTTGCGGGTGTTGGGGGTAGGGTGCTGTATCTTGTCCCTTCCATCGGACTCTTTGCACAGGCAATGCGTGAATGGTCAGAACAACAAAGTGTGCCACACCGCTATATCGGTATCTGCTCGGATACAAAAGCAGGTAAAACCGCTGAAGACGCATCTATTTTGGAACTCGAAATTCCTGTTACCACTGACCCCGCCGACATCTCCAAAGCACTCCAGAAAACCGACGCTAACAATATGAAGGTCGTTTTCTGCACCTACCACTCTCTCCCGATTGTCGAGGCAGCACAAGACGCAGGCGCGCCCCCGTTTGATCTCATTCTGTGTGATGAAGCACACAGAACCACCGGTATTGAAGACAACGGAGACAAAACATCACCCTTCGTTCTCGTCCACAATGCCGATCGTGTCCGTGCCAAGAAACGTCTCTATATGACGGCTACCGCACGACTCTATACGGAAGGCGCGAAGGCAAAAGCAGCACGCCACGACATCGAAGTCTTCTCTATGGACGATCCCGAAACCTACGGACCCGAATTCCATCGACTCCCCTTCTCCAGAGCCGTCGAGCAAGACCTGCTTTCTGACTACAAGGTTGTCGTACTCGCTATGTCGGAACAGAGCACGGACGCGGCACTACAGACCTATCGCACCGCCGGTGGAAAAGAAATCAACATCAACGATGCCACAAAGATTGTCGGCTGCTGGCGTGCCCTCCAAAATCCTGAAAGGAAATCCGCTGACGATCCAGAGATAAAACCGTTGACCCGCGCCATCGCATTCACGAATACCATCGCCGCCTCAAAGAATCTTGTGCATCACTGGAACGGCGTTATTGAAAGTGCGATTGAACGCATGCCGGAAGACCAACGGCCCGCTGATTTCACATGCGAAACCGATCACGTGGATGGGAAGACAAACGCACTCCAGCGAAAGAAACGGATTGAATGGTTGAAGGGCACTTCTAACGGTGTGTGTCGTATCCTCTCCAATGCACGCTGCCTCTCGGAAGGGATTGATGTGCCAGCACTCGATGCCGTGCTTTTCATGAGTCCGCGCAACTCACACGTTGACATCGTTCAGGCAGTCGGCCGCGTCATGCGGAAAGCGGAAGGCAAGCAGTACGGCTATATCGTCCTCCCAGTTGCAATCCCCTCAGGTGCCGACCCCGCCGATATTCTCAATGATAATGAACGTTTTGCTTCCGTGTGGAATGTCCTCCGCGCCCTCCGTTCTCACGACGACAGACTCAACGCCGAAATCAACAGAATCGACCTGAACACCGCAACACCCGATCGGATTATCTTTACAGGACTCAACGAGGACGGGGAGGGTATCGGATCTTATGCTGCAAACGGTCAACAACTCTTTCTACCCATGGATCTCCCACCCGATGCGATATTCGCTAAAATCGTGGAAAAGTGCGGAGACCGAAAATACTGGGAGAGCTGGGCAAAGGATGTCGCCGATATTTTCCTTCGGGTCGTCGGACGCATTGAGAGCCTACTGGACACCCCCGAAAACGATGCACTCCGTGAATGGTTTGACGATTTCCATTCGGAATTGAAAAGTGCTATAAACGACGCAATCACGCGGAGCAATGCCATTGATATGATGGCGCAGCATATCTTGACCCGTCCGGTCTTTGAAGCACTCTTCGAGAATTACGACTTCGCTTCCGGCAACCCTGTCGCAATTGCCCTTGACAGACTCCGCAACGATTTTGCGGAATTCGGTCTTGAGGACGAGACGCGGGATTTGGAGAAGTTCTACGAAAGCGTCCGAATACGCGCCCGTGGTATTGACAATAGTGAAGGCAGACAACGCGTCTTGTTAGAACTCTACGAGAAATTCTTTGCCACCGCACTGAAAAAGGACGCGGAACGCCTCGGTATCGTCTATACCCCCGTTGAAGTCGTGGACTTTATCTTGCATAGTGCAAACGAAGTTTTACAAGACGAATTCGGAAAAAGCCTTAGCGATGAAGGCGTTCATATTCTGGATCCGTTCACCGGTGCCGGTATTTTCCTTGCACGTCTTATTCAATCCGGACTTATTAAACCTGATGACCGCGAACGCAAATACCGCGCCGAACTCCACGCCAACGAGATCGTCCTCCTCGCCTACTACATTGCCGCTGTCAATATTGAGGAAGCCTTCCGAGGACAGCGCGGACAAGACAGTACCTACGAGCCCTTCAACGGCATCGTCTTAACCGATACGTTCAACCTAAACAAAAACAGAACCCTTTTCCCAAGAGACTGGCTACCTGATAACAACGAGCGCGCCGAGCGTCAACAGCAGCTTCCTATCGGCGTTATCGTCGGTAATCCGCCATGGTCTGCAGGACAACGAAGTGCAGCGGACGACAATCCGAATGTAGAGTATCCTGAGCTTGAAGAACACATCAGTAAAACTTACACTGAATACTCTACGGTGACAAACAAAAATAGTCTCTATGACACCTACAAGATGGCAATCCGATGGGCATCCGACAGAATTGAAAAACAGGGAATCATTGCATTTGTCACCAACGGTTCATGGATTGACGGGAACGTTGATTCAGGAGTCCGGGCATGTTTAGCAGAGGAGTTCAGTTCAATCCATGTCCTGAACCTGAGAGGAAATCAACGTACTCAAGGAGAGGTGTCACGTCGTGAGGGCGGAAAGGTGTTTGGGAGCGGTTCCCGCGCCCCTGTCGCTATTACAATTCTCGTTAAGAACCCAAATGCGACACACAAGGGGTGTAAAATTCAATATCGCGATATTGGCGACTATCTCACACGCGAGGAGAAATTGGATACACTGCACGAAGCAATATCCATGAAAGGTTTCAGCGATTGGCAAATAATCATCCCTAATGAATACCACGACTGGATAGGACAACGCAGTAAGGTTTTCCAAAAATTCTACCCGATGGGATCAATGGAGGCGAGGGCAGGCAAAGCAGACAACGCGATATTTGGGTTGTACTCAAGAGGATTAGCAACAGGTAAAGACACATACATCTATAACTTTTCGCGTGATACCTGTACTGAGAATGCGGAGCGAATGACGGAGGGTTATCTCAATGCTCTACAAGAGCGAGAGAATAATCCTATAATCACAGTGGAGGAAGTAGTTCGCCGGCATACCTCAGGTATTAAGTGGGATCGTGAACTTGAAAACAATCTACGCAGAAGGAAAATGCCTCGATTTGAAAGCGGCTATATCCGAAAAGTCGCGTATCGGCCGTTTGTAGCAACGAACTGTTATGCCGACTATACATTTGTGCAGATGAAATATCAGCTGGATCGAATTTTTCCTGACAATTCCAGCGAAAATCATGTGATATGTGTCCCCGGACTCGGCAGCAAAAAGCCGTTTTCTGCCCTTATAACCGACACGATGCCAGATCTCGGGTTCAATAATGCCTCACAGTGTTTCCCACGCTACCAATACCCGAAACCTGTAGATACATCAGACGCAACAGGTACATTTGACGGTATTGACGAGGCACCTGATCGTATTGACAATATCTCTAACACCGCACTGCACGCCTTCCGTGAACATTATCGCGATGATGTTATCACCAAAGACGACATCTTCGATTACGTCTATGGGGTTCTACACGCCCCGAGTTATCGAGAACAGTTCGCAAATGATTTATCCAAAATGATACCGCGCATCCCTTATGCCCCAGATTTTCACGCCTTTGCAGAAGCAGGCGTTGCCCTTGCAGAACTCCATCTCAATTACGAAACCTGCGAACAATACCCCTTGGAATGCATCTTCTCCCATCAAGGCGAACCGCAACCGATCCATTTTCGGTTGACCGAAAAAGCAATGCGTTTCACCGATAAAGAGACCAAGACAACCCTCGTCATCAATGAGCATGTTCGTCTATCTGGCATCCCAGAAGCAGCGCACCGGTATGTCGTCAACGGCAGAACCCCTTTGGAGTGGTTTATTGACCGCTACAAAATCACAACGGACAAAGACAGCGGTATCGTCAACGACCCCAATGGCTGGTTTGCAGATCCCCGCGATCTCGTTGCGGCGATTGAACGGATTGTTTATGTAAGTGTGGAGTCTGCGCTGATTATTGATAATTTGTCTACAGAAATAACTACAGGCTAATATCCTCACTTGCCCTGTCATATTGGCACAATTTAATTCTGACCTTTGTTTAACGATTCGCTAAATATTTTCGCAATAAGTAGTTTTGGGCTTGAGAATTTTCGTTATACGATTTTCTCTGTTTTCATATTTCTGCCAAATATTCTCTTCAGTTCATCAGGATCCGATATAAATGACTTATCAATCATCTCATTAAACACCTCGTCAATTTTTACCCATTCACGACGAGGGAGCGTCCGTCCTAGTCCGTCTAGGATATAGTTCTGAACGGCTATGGCGTGTGCTTTATGCTTACACTTTCGGATACCAATCAATACCGGATCACCTGTAGGATAATACGTTACAGGCATCCGAGTATGCAACAAGTGCTTTGTACTTTCACCGATTTTAGCGAACTTTTTATTATCAGAATATCTCCACGCATACACCAAATCATAGTCTTCACCTTTAGGCATAGGAGGTGGTGGAGACGATGAGTTGTTTGATTTCGGGTTAGTCGGAGTCCAATTGGAATCGTAGTTGGTGAGGTCAGGATTGAACCCTGGTTTCACTTTGATAGTTTCTTTCTGATCTGTCTCTACCTTTTTCTCATCATTAGGCTTATCCTCAGGCTCATCTGACGCGTTAGGTACTTCAGCAGACGAAGGGTCAGGAACTGGTTCTGATTCCTTTTTATTTTCTGACTCATCTTCAATCTTATCAGCAGGATCTTCTCCCGCGTCAGGCACTTCAGCAGACGAAGGGTCAGGAACTGGTTCTGATTCTTTTTCGTCTTTAGGTTCGTCAACAGGTCCATCAACGGGGACATTTTCCGTAGGCACTTCAATAGGGGCTCGTTTTGATTCCTTTTCAGGTTTGGCATCCTCAGACTCTTCCACGACTGCTTCTACCTCTGTAACTTCGTTGGTATTCCCTCTAACTATGCCTGATGTCCTAAGTCCAAATTTATCCTTTAAGGCTTTAATCAGTTTACAAAGTTCCAGAACGGTCAGTTTGCTAATTTTTTCAACCATTGCTTTTATGTCTGCAGCCATGTTTACCTTTTCCTTTGATTTTCGCAATGAGTAGTTTTAATTTTAGAAAATTTCGGTAGCAATGAGTGATCCATCTGGAATTCTCTCGATATTTATTGGAACTTTTTCACGCCTTGGGCTTTCATCAGCATTTCTAAAGTTTTTCGCAACAAGTCGTTTTGGGATCGGTTAAATTCATTTTCACAGTAAATAGTATAGCATTTTCATCGCTATAGTCAAGAAAAAACCGCGACATCTATTGAGGTATCGCGGTTTTTTCTTCCTTGAAACTACCTATTCTGTTGATTTATCTGCTGGAGGCGGTTCTGGCTTCGGTGCTTCCGGTTGAGGATTAGGATTTGGGGCTGGTTGTTCTGTTGGCTGCTCTGGTGGAGGTGTAGTATCAGGGTTACTTATCTCTGGTACTATAGGTTGAGTAACAACCCCTTCATCTATAGTATTAGGTTCTGGGGCTACGGGCACTATAGGTCTACTAACAATGCCTCCTTTGTGAGTGTCAGTTCGAGGGGGTATAACTTTCGTTATTTTGGACTTTGTATCGTTTGCTGACATGAAAGTACCTCCTGTGGTAAATGTGAGTAAAATACACAAAGAAATTGAGGTTATACACACGCGGCGCGTGTACTTACTAAGTCGATCATACCTCTTTTTATCCGCAGGCATTACCTCCAATTGCTTGTCAGGAGGCAAATTCTGATTTTTAGCGGAGATATCCAGCAATTGTTCATTGACAGAATTGGAAGATTCCAATAGGTAATAAAGAAGGATATAGGTTATGAGTGAGCATATTATAGCCCCCAATGATAATACCCCAATACCCCAATGCCAGTTGTCTTTGACGAAAACGTTATAGAGACTGGATATAGCAATAATAGCTGTAGGTATTTGCCCAATCAGTCGGTATTTAACTTCATAGTTAGAGCGATTTTGAGCATTGACTGTATTATGATAAGTTACATAATCGTCATGTTGACTGGACATTGGTTAATTCCTATTAACCTGAATTACTTGAGGGTGTTTCAGAAATAATAGTTGCGAAAAGTCAGGATAGTACTCTTTGAATTAATTTTTTTATCCCTAAGAAATTAGATTCGCGGAGATACCCATGAAATATCCTGACATGCAAGAGTATATCAGATTTCTTTTTTTCCTGTTAGATGAGTTTTCAACACCTGCGGAAAAAGTTTCAAAAAGCGGGAGACCCCAGACGTATTCGGATGCTTCGCTGATCGTCTTTTACACCGTGATGACGCTGAAGGGGATCACTTCTATGCGTGCCCAGCAAACTTACTTATTTCATCACCCCCTCTACCTTGAAGCCTGTCGGTTGCCGGGGTGTCCGTCTCATGTGACCTTGGGTCGGAGATATAAAACCTTGACCCCGAAACTCCAAGCCTTCACCGAACACATCGCCGCTTCAGGGTTTACCAGGGCAGCCGGGTTTCGGCAAGCCGTCGTTTATGAAGATAAAAGTTTGTTCAAAGCCGCGGGGGCCCGTCTAGCATCAGAAGGACCGCCACAACAATGAGATACCCAAAGGCTTACGCGGTGTTGATACAACTGCCACGTGGTCTCAGAGCGGGTATCACGGGTGGGTCTATGGCTACGGGCTCCATTTCACGAGTATCCGCGCTTTCCCGTGATGTTTGATCTCCTGCCTGCCAACGTCAATGAACGCAAGGTCTTGGATACGAAAAAAGACCGATTGCTTGAAAAAGGCGTGCGGTGTATCGTCGCAGATAACGGAAACCATGTGGATAAAAAACGCCAAGCCGCTTTTGCGGAAGCCGATGTGCTTTTGCTCACCCCACAAACGACTTATGCCCAAGCCAACCCGCTCTTAGGGGCAGACCCCTTGTATACCGCAACACAGATCAACTCGTGGCAAAAAGCACGAAAAACCGCAATCGAACCCGTCTTTGATTTGCTGAGCAAACTCCTATCTATCACAGGGGCACATAAACCTTTACCCATACGAGGACTCGCTTATGTTTCCACCTTTTTGGGCATTGGCATCCTATTGTTGCAACTCGCAATGCTAATGAACGTCAGATACGGGCTACCCATACGAAACGTTACCCATATCAAAACCGTCTTTCGATAACAAATTAACGATTTATGAAACGCCCTCTACTACTTAAAATTATACTATATCCATTTAGCCGTGTCAAGAAAATCTGCAAACCGCGACACCCCAACTGGTGTTGCGGTTTTTGTTGACTATGAAGCCTAAAGATACTACAATTTTATTGCTGATTATGCCATAGGTAAGGCTTGCCACAATCCTTACAACGCTGGAAACTCTGAATATTTGAGACGCTATATGGACTTTCTAATACCTTACTACATGAGGGATATTGACTAAGTATTTCTGACCCACATTTAGCACAATATGTAATTAAAGGAAATGATGGTGCAAGAACACGACACAACATCACATCTAATGCTATTCTTTCGCAGAGATGAAGACGAAGACGATAGGGACGATGAACTCATGCAGCATTTACGGAATAGAGAACCGTCCGAAACAGAACCAGCAGTCTTTACTAACACAGGCAGACCAAGATGCAGCGATCTCGTGGATATTTTTTCAGTAACCTACCTAAAAATCAGGGTAAATCCGCGATCCAGACAGATTTAACAAAAAGCGTTATTGAGAAGAGCATCTAATCCGCGTCAATCCGCCGAATCCGTGAAAATCCGCGATTCAGACAATTAACCACTAACCGCGAACTGCGATCCAGCACCGCATCAGAACAAAAAAAATCAATATTTTCCTTGACTTTCCGATTTATATATGCTATACTTAAAATAATTATTTTCAGAGATGGTAGAAAATCAACAATCAGGACATTGAAAATGTTACACTTTTGGCATTTTTTTTCATAACGGAGACGCATAAAAAAACGCCCACAAACCCTTACAGTGACTGGGTTTGTCCAACGTTACACACTTACACAAAATGTTACACCAGTGTAACATTTTTAACGAAAATTACTTAAAACATACCATTAAGTTAAAATAATACTCGCGCTTGTATGTCCACAGAGAATGCGTTTATCTGCAAACCCTGATTCTGAAAAACAGATGCGCACCACTTTCATAGTAACCCGCCCAAATGTACTAAAAGTACAAAGCCGTCTAAACCCACGCCACCATTGGCGTTACAGCGATAATTCCGAGAGGCGAAAAATTCGGATTCATAGTAACAGAAAAAAACACACCTTTCATAGATAGCCTACGAACCCACGTCACACCTGACTTCATGAGGGTTTTAAAGGCACAATCTTCAAAACGTTACTATGAATCACTATGAATCACTATGAAAACTATGAATCCGTACAAAATCGCACACCAACCAAGCACCTAAAAAATCCGCGCCATCCGCCGAATCCGTTATTCAGACAATTACCCGCGAACCGTAAACCACATACCGCGAATAACGAATAGCGATTAACGATAAGCGAATAGCGATTAACGATCGGCATTTTTCCCTTGACACGAAAGGCGGATACAATGTAGTATATATGCGTAGTTTAGCGACCCAATATTATAAATTCTGAGGTGATAAACGTGCGAAGGACCAATCAACTCGCGGCTATTGCTATACTTATCTGCCTGATTCTGTCCGGATGTACTTTATCGCGCGATGTTGACCAGATTGAGGCTTACAACCAATTCGCGATAAAAGCAGCACAAGCGCAACTCTGGAACGAGGCAGTTTTCCGATGGAAACAAGTGATTGCGGTTGACCCAGAGAACGCTAAAGCGTATAATAACCTCGGTGTCGCTTACGAAGCACTCGGAAACACCGATGAGGCTGTCGCTGCCTATGAGCGCGCAACCGGATTAGAACCCGGTAACAAATACTATCGACTCAACTATCGTCGGTGCCGTATACACATTCGGCGGAGTGGGGCTGATGATGAGGACGCACCGCTCCTTGATGAAGATGCACTACACTTGGAAGAAGGGGAACCTCCACACAGGGAGTAATGGAAATAGAGGTGCACAGATGCCGAAAAAAATAGTAATTCTCTTAGTAATCCTAACGTGTTGTGGGTGTGGTAGCACGGTCACGCGGGTCTCTATTCCCGTGAAGATCCAATCTGAAATCGACGTTAGCCGGTATTCCAACTTCGCCGTTTTGCCGTTTATCAGTGAAAAGCAGGCGGAGCGCAACGAAGAACTGCCACCGGAGGTCGGTGAGGATATCGCCGCCATACTCCGTAGAGGGTTAGCACGCCAAAAAAGTTTCAAGGTCGTCAGTACACAAGAAACCACAAGACTCCTTACCGGCGAAACCCTCGGAGAAGAGTGGCTCTCTGATACAAAGCATCTCAGTCAACTCGGCGAGTACTTTGAAGTGAAAGGTGTTATCGTCGGGAGTTTCCGATTTTATTCAGATAGCCGTCCAAGACGCTATTATGGGGAGCGATATTCCATACAGCGCCAACGTTACGTGATGGACTATCAGGACTATATGCAGAAGACTTATCTGCTCGCGCTGCGTGTGATGATTATTGATGTTGAAACCGAGCAGATTATTTGGGATGAGTCCTACCGGCGGAGCACTGCAGAGGCACATACCATCGGTTCTTTTATTTTTTCGCAGGTCGGTCCCAGGGAGAACACTATTAGGGAACTCGGCAAGCGTGCAGTATCAGAGTTTACACGTCAAATTTCCCCACACTATGAGCGCGAAGATAGATATCTGGTAAAATAACTCAAGTTGCTTAACGAATTTTAAACGTTCTAACAAAGTGTTTTCAGAACTTTCCTCACCCCAGCGGGGTGATATGTCTATAGAAAACTTGTGGAAAAATAAATAAATAGGAAAAAAAGATGAGTGGTAAGAAAAAAACTCAAATTAACAATTGGCAGTCAGCAGTCAGCAGTTGGCGGTTAGCAGTTTGCTATTTGCTATTTGCTATTTGCGGTCTGCTATTCGCTATTCCGTGTGTCACGTGGGCACAAAGTTTCGGAAAAAATAAAATTACGGCACAACGTTTCGAGTGGCACATCCATAAAACAGAGCATTTTGATATCTACTATTATCCGAGTGAAGCAAAACTTGTTCCGATCATGGCCGCGATTGCTGAGGAGGCTTACGAGCAACACAGTGCTGATTTTGAACATGAGCTCCGAGACAGAACGCCTCTGATCCTTTACAAATCCCACAAAGATTTTCAGGAAACCAACATAATCCTCCAAGAACTCCACGAAGGCATCGGCGGATTCGCTGAACTCTTTAAACATCGCATCGTTATACCTTTCACCGGTTCGCTTGAAGCGTTTCGAGAAGTGATCTTCCACGAACTCATCCATATTTTCCAGTACGACATCATCTATCAGAAACCGCATGCCCGTATCTATAGCGGCGAGTTTCTCTATTCCGCACCGATCTGGTTCATAGAAGGAATGGCAGACTACTTTGCCGAAGATAACGATGCCATCGGCGAAATGGTGATTCGCGACGCAAGTATGAATAACAATATTGTACCCTTGCCGCAGCTCCACAACTTCAATCGACTCAGCTCACCGTTTGTTGGATATAAGTTGGGGCAATTGGCGGTAGCGTATCTCACGGAGACCTATGGACGAGAAAAAATCGCTGAAATTTTGCAAGGCTTACGACAAAGTCGGACAAAGGATATCAACCAGGTTTTCATAGAAGTACTCGGTATAGAACTTGAGGAATTTGATAAGGCGTGGAGACAGACGGTACGAAAGCGCTACTGGCCCCTTATTGAGGATAGGGAGTTGCCAGACCTCGTCTCGAAGAATTTGACCGAGAAATCGAAATACTCGCATAATATTAAACCCATCTGGTCCCCAAGCGGCGATATTATCGCTTATGTCACAGGAAATGAAGGATTCCTTGAGATTGTCCTCATGTCTGCAAAAACCGGTGAACGCATCAAACGGGTCACCAAGCGACTTTTCCGCGAGAAGTATGAGGAGATCCGTACGGATTTCGGGGGGTTTGGCAGAAGCCTCGCATGGGCACCCGATGGGGACAAAATTGCCTTCATCGCTAAATATCACGATGCAAACTATCTCCTTGAAGTCAACATTTTGACAGAGGAGCTGACGCAATACTTTGAACTCGATTTTGATAACGCTACGTCTCCAGACTATGATGGGAGCGGGGAGCGTATCATCTTTGCTGCACTCAAAGACGGACAGACAGACCTCTATATTATTGAATTGTTGACCGGTGAAATCAGGCGGCTCACTTTCGATCCTTTCAACGACACACACCCCTCATGGCATCCAACAGCTGATAAGATCCTCTACGCCTCTGAGCGCGGCGGGAAAAATAGGCTCGTCCTTATAGACCTTAATAGCGAAACCGAACGCGTCCTGACCGATAATACCTATAACGCTATCAGTCCAACGTGGACACCAGGGACGGAATCAATCCTTTTCTGCTCGGATGCCCAAGGGATTTACGATGTCTATGAACTTAAGATTGTGGAGAAAACCAGCGCACAGGAAAACACGGATACCACACAAGAAACGCACGATGTCCAGCAGACTGATAGTCCCGCAGATGCCGAGTTACTCGTATCCCCAGAGGAAACGCAGAAATCTGCAGACGCATCTTTAAAGGCTGAACTTACACGTCTTACCAACATCATGACGGGCTGTTTTAATCCGAGTCTGTCACCGGATAGAGACCACCTGCTCTTTAGTGCATACCAGAACGGAAAATATGACGTCTGTCTCATGGACACGTCCAAAACCATTGAGGAGAAAATTGAAGTCGCAGATGTCGAGGAACCCTCCGCGATTTTGACGGCTGAAGAACCAGAGAATTATAGGATTGCTAAGCGGAAGTACAGTACACGATCCTCTTTCGTTTTGGATGCAATCTTTCCAGATTTTACTTTCGGTGCCGACGGTATCCTGAGAAGCTCGGTACAAATCGTCGGTAGTGATATGCTCGGCAACCATCGCGTTGGGGTCAGTGTAATGAATCAGTCCAGCTATCTCGCACCGGATTTCATCGCACAGTACGGATTTCTGACACACCGAACCGATATTGGCGCGATGATTTATAACTATCATGAATACCATATTTTAGGCGGTATCCAGAGCAGACGCGGCATTTTACAGCGGATTACTGGGCTCGGCGCGTATCTCAACTATCCATTTGACAGATACCACCGCCTCGATTTGGCATTCTCGATGTACTCGAAACCGTTTTCCTTTAACTTCCAAACAAGGGAACCTCTCGATCCCTATGAGGACGATAGAGGGCTACTCACTGTTGGCTCTCTCGCCTTTGTTGGGGACACAACGATGTGGCGGGAGTGGGAACCTTATACCGGCTCACGCTACCGCATCGAACTTGAGCAATCCTTCCCCGCACTTGGAAGCGAACTCGCACTGACAAACGTTATTTTTGACGCACGCCGCTACTTCGGACTCGGAAGACGTTCCACTATTGCAGCGCGGTTATTGCTCGGCAGTAACTTTGGTGCTGACCAATCCTACTTCTATCTCGGCGGCATTGACACAATACGGGGTTATGATTATGAAGCCTTAGTCGGCACGCGCATCGGGCTCCTCAACTTGGAAGTCCGTATTCCCTTCATAGATATACTGCACTTCGGATGGCCCGTTCCATGGACCCTCGGCGGCATTCGCGGCATCCTCTTTGCCGATATGGGAGGCGCATGGTCGGATTGGCAGTACGGACCAGAGAACCCCTTCACGCTCTTTGTTTGGGAAAACAATCGACTGCGGCTTGACGATGTTAAAGCCTCCATCGGAATTGGGCTTCGACTGCAACTCGGTGTGTTTTCGGTAGATTTCGCCGCAGCACGATTGACCGATCTCACCGGATTAGAACCCGGTATCAAGTACCACCTCGGACTCGGACAAGCCTTTTAATGGTTGTCAGGACGTTCGCTACGCTCACTTTCAGTTATCGGTTGTCAGTAACTCGTTGTGGCAGGTGAGAACGTTTTTACTGCCACAAGATTCTCTCTAAAAACTGAAAACTAATAACCCTTAGAAAAGGAATACTATGGATTCACGAACCAAACGCTTGATTCCCACTGTCGTCGTCCTCGCAATTATCGGAGGACTCGTTGCTACCTGGGTGAACCTTTACCCGGATTACCTATGGTTTAAGGTAGTTGACTATTGGGGCGTTTACGCTAAAATTCTCACAACAAAAATCGGTGTCGGGGCAGTTGTTGGGCTCTGTTATTTGGTAATCCTCTTAACGAATCTTTTCATCATCTACCGATTCACACCCGCCTATCTCAGCCCGGCTTTTATGGGAGGCGCAGACTTCACAGACGGTGCCACAGACGATCCGGGTGCTACGCGAAGGTTAATTTATGGGGGGCTAACGCTTCTCGCAGTACTGTTTAGTATCTTGATGGGCTACACAGCCAGTGACCGATGGGAAATTTATCTACGTTTTCAAAACGCCGATGAACTCGTTTTTCCCGCTGCTACACCTATTATTGTAGAAGCAAATTTGGATTCTAACGAAATTCCCGTCACACCCTTGGAACTTCAAGCGAAAAATATAAAGGTTGGGGATCCGATAAATGTTCAGGTTGATGGCACAAATCAGGAAGCCCGCGTTGAGGCTGTGTTGAGCAGCGCGATTCGATTAAATACGTCCGTTCAGATAGAAGCCGGGCAAAAAGCGTTTTTCACTTCACCCGCACGCGACCCAATTTTCAACAAGGATGTCACCTACTACGTTTTTGAAATGCCGTTCTGGCGTTACATTTGTGGAACGCTTTTCGGGATTTTCTTGTTGGTGACCATATTCGCACTCGTCATCTACTTTTTCCACGGGCTAGTCACTGGGGATACCAGCCAGTTTCGATTCCGCCCACCTTTCAATGTCAAAGCGCATCTGTTCACGCTTGTCGGGATAACGCTCCTCTGTCGAGCGTGGAACTATCAATTTGTCATGTATGATCTGCTGTATACCTCTAATGACGTGGTACGGGGGGGCGGTGGATACGCCGCGATACAAGCACGGCTTCCAGTATTGTGGATTATGCTCGGTATCACAGTGCTTTGCGCATTGGTTTTTATTGTTAGCGTCTTTCTCAAAAGCAACACGCTTGCTTTCGGTGGGTTCGCTGTATTCCTAATTGCCGGTTTCCTTGGACAAGCCTACCCTGTCGCTATACAAAGATGGCAGGTAGAACCCAGAAAACAGGTGTTGGAAGCGGATTACATCAACTATAATATCAAAGCGACGCTTCAAGCTTACGGCTTGGCTGAAAACACCGTGACAGAACAGGAATATCCTCTCACGGAGCAACTCAGTTATGAGGACATAAGGAGTCAGGAGAACGCCCCTGTTTTTAACAGCATCCGTCTCTGGGATTGGCGACCCTTACGCAGAACTTTCCGTCAACTCCAAGAATTAAGATCGCAATACGACTTCAATGATGTGGATATCGATCGTTATACCGTTGATGGTGAAATTCGACAGGTGATGCTCGCCGGACGGGAACTCAACATCAACGAACTCCCCGTGGAAATCAGAAATGATTGGTATAAGCAAACCTATACCTATACACACGGATACGGCGCAGTCGTCAGCCCTGTTAACGAAATTGTTGACGGGAAACCGCACATGTATATTCAAGGCTTGCCGCCTATTGACTACGATGAACAGTGGCAACACCGGTTTGGTGAAACCCCAGGACCCCGTATCTATTATGGTGAACGCACGAATCGTTACGTTATCGTACACCCAAATCGGAACCAAGGGCTTGAATTTGATTATCCCCAAGAGGGACAGCAGTATGCCGAATATGCCTATCAAGGGCAAGGCGGCGTGCCGCTAAGTTCTTTCTGGCGAAAACTCGTGTATATGCTCAAATTCAATAACGAGATTAACTTCGTCTTACCGGGTGAAATTTCATCAACAAGTAAAATTCTCTATGATCGGAATATCAGGGAACGCGTACAGAAAATCGCACCCTTCTTGCGCTATGACGGTGATCCCTACGTCATTATCTATAAGGGACGGCTTGTTTGGCTAATTGATGCCTATACCATTACACATCGCTATCCCTATGCCGTTTCTATGGAAGAATTCGTTAGCGAAAGAAGACGACAGATTGCAAATACGCAGCGAAATGCTGAACCCTGGGGTAACTATATCCGAAATTCTGTTAAAGTCGTTGTAGACGCTTACGACGGTTCTGTCGATTTTTACGTCATGGAACGAGAACAAGACCCTATTGCAGAATGTTATCGCAGAATCTTCCCAGACCTTTTCAAATCCTTTGAAGACATGCCGGAGGAACTCAAAACGCATATCCGCTATCCGACCTCTATGTTCCTCATCCAAGCGCGCGTCTACCAAGATTATCACATGAAAGACCCTGTAACCTTTTATGCGGGTGAAGATAAATGGGAGATCGGCAGGGAACTCTATGACAATACAGACGCACAGACGCGGCAAGTTGTCCAACCGCAGCAAAGGAACCCGTTTCTACCACAACAGGTACCACAAAGTTCCGGCGTAAATGGGCAACCCGTTGAGCCTTACTATGTGGTTATCAGACTGCCCGGGCAAGAGAGAGCCGAATTCATGTTGATGTTGCCCTACACGCCACTCAATAAACCGAATTTGACAGCATGGCTCGCCGCTCGGTGTGATCTGCCCCAATACGGACAACTCCTCGTTTACCGCTTCCCGAAGGGAAAACAGGTCGCTGGACCTATGCAAGTTGAGAACTTTATTAGCCAAGAACCCGATATTTCTCAACAGATTAGTCTCTGGAATACGCAAGGCTCCCGGGTTTTACGCGGTAATCTCCTGATTCTTCCAATGAATGACTCTCTGCTTTATGTTGAGCCTATCTACATACAATCTGAAGATGAGAAAACCGCTATTCCCGAATTGCGGAGAGTCGTTATTGGATACGGCAATGAAGTCGTCTGGGGTGAGAGTCTGGAGGAAGCACTCGTCAAGATGTTCGGACAGAGAACGACGCTTCAAGCCACTACTACGACACCAATGACTGAAATCGCAACTGACACCGGTACAAATCAGACTTCACTGATAGGTCTTATTCAACAAGCCAGTCGCTATTTTAATCAAGCACAAGACGCACAACGCGCTGGCGACTGGGCAGAATATGGACGCGTCCTTCAACTTTTAGAGGACACTTTACGTCAACTTGAGGGAAATACACAGTAAATGTCTATCGGAAACCATCGGCCGTCGGTAAAGTTACACACTCTTGCTGACTGCTGACTGCTAATTGCTAAAAAAAGGAGGTGAAACTCATGGCTCTTGATTGGAAACCACGGCACCGGGATATGATTATCGGGGATATCCCGTGGTTAGCCAGAATTGCCGATAAAGCCAATGCGAAGCTGCAGGGCATTATCGGTGAGTATATCTATCCGTGACCCCAAGATAAGTTGTTCCTGGAGGAACACAAGGTAAGTGCTGAGGAGTTCGTTGAGATGGTGCAAAATAACCCCTCAGACGATGAGATGATCGCTGCTATGAAAAAATTGGATCGTTAGTTGGCTTTTCGCGAACCGCTGACCGCAAACCGCTCTTCGCGAACCGCGGTCAGCGATTAGTGATTAGCGATAACACGGAGACCCATTTCTTTGGAATTGACAAAGTACCGTGACCAGATTAACGAGATTGACGACCAGATTTTACGCCTTCTACAGAAACGGGCTAAAATTTCCAAGCAGGTCGGCGCGGCGAAAGCGGAAACAGGAGGCGCGCAAGTCTACGTTCCGAATCGGCAGAAGATGATTATTGAACGTTTGAAAGCGCAGAATCAAGGTGAGTTTCCTGAAACCGCGCTGGAAGCAATCTGGACGGAGATTTTATCTGCTTCCCGTTCTTTGCAGGAATCAGAGCGTGTCGCTTTCCTCGGTCCCGTCGGCAGTTTCGGACACGTGGCAGCACTCTCTCATTTCGGGGCATCAACTGAGTTGGTCCCGGTCCGTCCACAGGCTGACATTTTCACAGAGGTCGAAACCGGTAGAGCCGACTACGGTGTAGTGGCTATTGAAAATTCAGTACAAGGGACCGTTCGCGATGTTTTGGAACGTTTCCAACGCACGCCGTTGTGGATTTGTGCAGAGACATTCCAGCCCATAAAACAGCACCTTTTGTCGAAGGCATCCCTCACAGAAATTCGGTGCGTCTACTCACACCCCCAACCTTTCGCACAGTGTAAGACATGGCTGAGTCGCTATCTCAGTAACGCTGAACAGGTCGAGGTGGTGAGTACGTCTGAGGCGGCGCGACGGGCTGCACAAGAACCCGCCGCTGCTGCAATCGCAAGTGAACTCGCAAGCGAAATTTATCAGGTCCCAATCGTTGCAAACTCCATTATGGATGAACCTGATAACACAACCCGATTCTTCGTCATCGGAAAGTGTATGCCAGACCCAAGTGGCTATGATCGGACATCGCTCTTTTTCGCAATTCCTGACAAGATTGGGGCACTACACCAAGCCCTCGGTATTTTAGACCAAGCACAGTTGAATCTGAGTTATCTGGAATCTCTGCCATCGCGAACCAAACCTTGGGAGTATATCTTCTTTGCTGAGATGGAAGGGCATATTGCCGATGAACGCGTCATCGTCGCACTTGCGCAGCTTAAAGAATTGTGTCGGGAGGTCAATGTTCTCGGCTCTTATCCGCGCGGGACTCTGTAATGGCAACGCTAACGGAACAAATTCGAGTGCGCGCACATGAACTCGGATTTGAACTCGTCGGAATTATACCCGCAGCACACAGTGAAACAATCGCACGCTACCAGCAGTGGGTGAAAAACGGATATGCCGGGGAGATGCACTATCTTGAGAAGCATCTTCCTCTCAAAACGGATGTCCGTCAACTCCTTGCAGAGGCAAAATCTGTTATTAGTCTCGCAATGAACTATTATACGTTGGATCCACCAAAAGCACTTGCTGAGGATCCCGGACGCGGGCAGATTTCTCGGTATGCTTGGGGCGATGACTATCACGAACTTATTCGTGAACGGCTTGTAGAACTCGTTGAATTTATTAAGCAGGCTGCTGAAGGTGAATTAAAGACCCGGGTCTGTGTGGATACCGCTCCCGTTATCGAAAGAGAGTATGCCCAAAAGGCAGGTATCGGTTGGATTGGTAAGAATACGAACCTGATTCATTGGCGGTCGGGTTCGTGGTATTTTCTCTCTGAGATTCTTGTGGGTGCTGTCTTGGAATCAGAGGGACCGGCGCTCCGCGGAAGTTGCGGCACTTGTACACGCTGTATTGAGGAATGCCCGACAGATGCAATTGTTGAGCCGAACCTGCTTGATTCTCGGCTCTGTATCTCCTACCTCACCATCGAACTAAAGGAGAGCATTCCGAAGCAGCTTCGTCCTAAAATGGGGAACCTGATTTTTGGGTGCGACATCTGCCAAGAGGTTTGTCCATGGAACAGTAAAGCTGTTCCGACAACCGAGCCAGGGTTCCATCCACGCGACGGAAACCTTGCCCCGAAGCTGCTGTCGCTTATTGGCATGACGCAGCAAGAGTTTAGCAGTCGTTTCAAAGGGAGTCCTATCAAACGCGCCAAACGCCGTGGGTTCTTGCGAAACGTACTTGTTGCCATCGGTAATTGGGGAGAACGGCGTGCTATTCCGGCACTCAAAGGCGCATTAGCCGATGACGAACCACTAATCCGAAGCCATGCCGCATGGGCGTTAGGGAAAATCGGAGGCGATACTGCCAGACGAATATTACGGACGCGATTAACTGTTGAGACGCAAACAGAGGTTATGACTGAAATTCAGGACGCACTTTTAGAAACAGAACGATCATCGCGGAGAAACGAAAAAAATGCGTGAAGTAACATCTGAACATCAAATACCGGCTCCCGGTGCTGGCACAAATGGGCTCGCATGGCAGGGAACGTCACTTTGGAGTGTTGAAGGTCCCGGTCCTATTCACAAAATTCACCCTCAGACAGGGGAAGTTGAATTAACACTTTCACCCTCTTTCCCGGGTTCTTCTGGTTTAGAGGCGGATGGTGAGTATCTCTGGTATAATAGCATCTGGCAGCAGACTTTCTACAAACTCACGGTGCCAACACTTGAAGTCGTTACACAATTTTCATCGCCAGGTGAAGGACCACACGGATTGGCGTGGGATGGTGAACACCTCTGGAGTGTTGACATGAACACCAGTCGTTTCGTGAAGCAGTGTCCCGAAACCGGTGAAATCCTTGCTGAAATGCCGACACCCGGTGGTCGCGCCCACGGACTCGCTTGGGATGGAGAGGCACTTTGGAACGCTGATACAAATGACTGTATCATTTACCGAATCCACCCTGAATCTGGTGAGGTTCTTAGGACTGTCACATGTCCCGGCGAACCGCATGGGCTTACGTGGGATGGCACTGCACTCTGGTACGGCGATGACGCGGCGAAAACAATCTGTAGACTCAGTGTAGCCGAATGAGGTTGAGCGTAGAGCGTAGCGTTTTCAGAATTCCGCTAAAATAATGCACCCTTTTCGCCCGAAAATTGTGTCATTAATAAATAGAGTCTTTGTTAGCAAACGGGAAAAAGAAATTTCCGAGCAAATTATCTGTTTTTTATTTTGGGGAACCTGAAGGAACATTAAATGGGAGAAAAAAAGTGAGAAAATTGCAAGTAATCATGCTAACCTTATTCCTTGGAATTGGGGTGGTCATGCAGAGCAGTGCTGATCGGGTGCAGCTCAACACAACGGCTGCTGTCCTCCAGGACAATCTCGGCGCAAGTGTCGGGATCAGCGGTAATTATGCCTTGATAGGTGTTCCCAAGGATGACACCGATGTCGGTACAAATACGGGTTCGCTTCAAATCTTTCTTCGTACTGAAACGGGGTGGGTGCAACATCAAAAACTGACTGCCAGCGACGCAACAAGTGGCGATCAACTCGGCACAACACTCGCGGTAAGTGGCGATTACGTCATTGTGGGTGTTCCGGGGAAAGATGGAGTCGGGACGAACTCAGGTGCTGCCTATATCTTTACACGGCAGGGGACGGAATGGGTGGAACAGGCGAAACTCGTTGCATCTGACGAAACGGAGGGTGATTATTTTGGTATCTCCGTAGCAATTGATGGGGATACTGCGCTTGTTGGAGCGCATCGTGGGAATGAAGCATTTGCAGATGGGGGTGCCGTCTATGTTTTTGAACGGATCGGAGCCAGCTGGTATCAAACAGCCAAGATCCTCGCACCAGATGGTGCTAACTTCTCATACTTCGGCTTTTCCGTCGCATTTAATGGGAATACCGCCATCATCGGAGCGACTCGCGATGATGAAGCCGGTAATGATGCTGGTGCCGCCTACGTCTTTGTACGCGACCAATTTGGATGGACCCAACAGGCGAAACTTATTGGCAACAATACGAAGGCAGAAGATAACTTCGGATATGCTGTCGCTATACATGGGGATTTCGCTGTCGTGACCTCGCCTCGCAATAGGGGAACCGGCGCGGCTTACATTTATGAACGCGAGGGCACCCGATGGGAGCAGAAAAGAAATCGCATTCGGATCCGTATGATACCTATTGACCATGACGGTGCTACCTCTTTCGGTATTTCTGTGGCTATCAGTGGTGAAACCGCTGTCATCGGAGCCACTGGGGCTATAGTGGGTGAGGAGGAGGTTGGTGCTGCCTATGTCTTTACACGAAATGAACCGCCGTTTTGGAACCAACATACGAAGTTAGTCGCAGGTGATAGACAGGGCGGTGATCAGCTGGGATTTGCTGTCGCGATTGCAGGGAACGAAATTATCGCCGGAGCACCGAGGCATAGTGCCGGTGGACCCAGTTCGGGTGCTGCGTATATTTTCCAGCAGAATGAAGAGGCTGCTTGGATGGAGACTGCTAAGTTGAGTGACGGCGAAACTGCCTCTGATGATGAGTTTGGAACGGCTGTCGCTATCAGTGCTAATATTGCTGTCTCGGGCGCACAACAAAACGATGACCTCGCACCGAATGCCGGGGCTGCCTATGTTTTTGAGCGGAGCGGCCCGCTTTGGCTACAAGAAGCAAAACTCACTGCTGAAGACGGAAAAGCTGGAGATCTCTTCGGGAATGCTGCTGCGATTAGTGGTGAAACCATAGTTATCGGTGCGCCGGGTGTTGATGATGCCGGACCGGAGGCTGGGGCAGCTTATGTTTTCGTCCGGGCGGTCGAGGAGTGGGTACAGCAGGCGAAATTAATCGGAACAGATATCGGAATGTTCGATAAGTTCGGAGCAACTGTTGCTGTGCATGAGAATACGGTTATAATCGGTGCGTACGGAAAAGATGAGGTCGGGACGGATTCCGGGGCTGCCTACATTTTTGTCCGAAGTGGGACTTCTTGGACACAACAAGCAAAACTGACGCACCAAAACGCGGTATTGGGAGATGAATTTGGATCCGCTGTCGCTGTTTATGGCGATAACGCGCTTGTGGGTGCACATCTCAGCGACGCAGCGGGACCCGACTCAGGGGCTGCCTATCTCTTTATACGTAACGGTAACAACTGGACGGAAGAGGTCCTACTGCTGCCGAACGATATCGGTGTTGGTGATGAATTCGGCTATTCAGTGGATCTTAGCGAAAGAACCGCGCTTATCGGATCGCCTAAAGAGAATCGAAGTCTGGAAAACATGGGTGCGGCTTATATTTTTGTTGAGACGCAAGAGGATTGGGTCCAACAGGCAAAACTCACTGCAACTGATGCGGCAGCGGGCGACGAGTTCGGCGCAGCGGTCGCACTACACGAAGATACGGCAATCATCGGCGCATGGAAGGACGATCATCCACTCGTTGACCCCGACGAAGACCCTTCGGTACAAGCCGACAAAGGTTCCGCTTACTCTTTTCTACGCGATGGATTGTCTTGGGTGGAAAAACGCCGAATCGTCTCGGCGGGTACAAACCAATCCGACCTATTTGGGGGATCGGTTGCAATCGGCGGCGCGTTCGCTATCATCGGTGCTAAAGGTAATGATAGTGCAGGAGGGAACTCCGGATCCGCTTTTATCTATAATCCAATTGATCTCGGATTCCGCTCTGCTGATGTCCCTTTTTCTATTGACCCGACATCGAAGACGCTTACGACATTCGGACATATTAAACAGACGACGATTTTCCAGAACTATCCGAATCCGTTTAATCCCGAAACTTGGTTCCCCTATAACTTGGCGGAGCAGGCGGGGGTCACGGTGAAAATCTACGATGTCCATGGAAGACTGGTGCGCCACTTAGATTTCGGGACGCAGCAACCCGGCAGCTACCGCAGCCGAGAAAAAGCGGCATACTGGGATGGTAGGGATGGTACTGGAGAAATTGTCGCAAGCGGCGTCTATTTCTATACATTCACCGCTGGTGATTATCAACGCACCCGCCGCATGGTAATCTTGAAGTAGCCATCAGTGCTTGGTGTTTAAATGGAAGACTGGAAGGGTAGATACCCCCAGTCTTCCAACCTTCCGTTCTCTTATTCCCATCGCGCCCATACATTCGGCGCGACATACCCCTCATCGATATATGGGTCCTCTCCTGCAACGGTGATGACACCCCGATAATTCCGCTCTCCTTTCCAGCCTAACCACGATGCCGTCGAACAGTAGTGACTCACAAGTATACGCCGAAATTTATCGCTACGGTTCTTTTTAGAGCGGTGTAAAAGGTAGCCGTTGAAAAACAGAACACTACCGGCTGGCATCTCAATCGGGATTTCGTCTGTGTCATCAAAACCCGAAGCTTCGTGACAACTATCAAATTCATGGCGTTTATCGTGTGGAAACCGATCATAAATGACACCAGAGCGATGGCTATTCGGTAAGACCCAGAGACATCCATTTTCAACTGTCGCATCGTCTAACGTGATCCATACGCCAATGAGTGATCTATCCCGGGTCGGAATCGGGTGTTCATCTTGATGCCACGGGTTACCCGTATGTCCCGGGACTTTGCTTAACATCATCGACTGCATACACTTCACACCACCATCCCAAAATGGAATGTGTGCGCCCACAATTACGCGAAGCACTTCACAGATCTTTGGATGCTCAATGTAACGTCGTACCAACGGACTGAAAACATGTGGTTCACCAACGCACATGATTCTATCCAATACTTCCATGTCGCTCGCCGTCTCTGGCATCGGTGGAATTGCTTCGCACGGGTAATCCCCGCGAAAGATTTTCAACATCTCTGTTTTCAACGCGTCGCATTCTTCTGATGTGATGACTTCTGGAAGCATTAAATAGCCGTCGTTGATATAGGACTTTGCCCAAACGCTGCCTGCGTCGGCAGAATTTGACTTTGCTTTACATGGGTTAGACTGATCTTGTGCCATTTTCAAACCTTTTTTAAATACCCTTCAAATTCCGAATGCCATGCCTTTATTCTGCGCGAATAATCCGCCACGTTTCCGCTTCATTCGCGAAAACCAACGTCAGTTTGCCCGATGTCTGTTCGACTCTCCCGTTCGCCTTCGGGCTGTATTGTAATGTGTACCCACCCGTTACAATTGCCGTATCGTCGGCAATATTCGGGTGGATGTCAATATTAGACAACGTCATGTCAATCTGATGATAAACCTCAAAGAACTGTGATGCCTTTGTTTCGACATCTTGATATGTACGTCCATTGGACAAGTATGCCTCTGAGAAACAGGACATAACCTGTGCCAAATCCGCCATATCGTATCCCAGTTCATATCGGTCTAAGACCCCTTGGATAATCTCCTTAATCGTCGGTTCGCCTTGCTCTTTGCTTACCTGCGCCTCTGTCGGGATAGGACGCGCCATCGCTTCTGGCGGTATACCCTGTGCGATTTGCTTGAGCGTATGCACTTCTGGTGCTGCATACCCCCAGACCTCTAATTCTATCACACGCGCGATACCGTCCACTTCATACACCGGACGACTGCCCGCCATGTGTTGGTAGTTGCGCACCGTATCATTTGAAGAGACTGGCACCAGTCGTATTTTGCTGGCAATGAGACGTTGACGGACCTCATGAACGCGTTTACCTTTGGTGTTATCTCGTGCTGTATACTGCTTATCTTTCGTGTCACCTGAAGGGATAAGTCCCCAACCCGTACCGTGCCAATACTCAATCCGATAGTCCTTCAACCCGAATTGCGGTGCCGGATATTGCTCAGAGTCAATTGTCCACATGACAATTTTGCGAATGTCAACCGGTTTGGCAAGCGTCACGGAGATATAAGGACGCTTGTTCAGATCCGAAGTCCGTAGATGTTCTAAACTGCTGCCCCAACCGCTGCCTTCATCCCAGGTCTCAGAAGTGGTATCGCCATCAATCACCTCTTCTGGACGGTGATTTGGAACAGATTGCGAGGCTTCCGCAGTTGCCCCATTCCGACTCAGTGCGAAATTCGTGAGAGGCTGGGGCGGTTCTAAAAGGTGTTCCTGCAAAGTCTGTGATTGACAACCCATTATTAAAAGTAAAACCGTCAGGCATAGAATACATACACGAAGCATCGTTAGCCTCCTTTACTAACTATCTTAACACTGCTAAACGTCCAAGTGTTTGCGTTGTCTGTTCTCCAGCAACCGCCCGTATTCTGTAAAAATAGACCCCATTGGCAAGCAACATGCCATCAGCATCTCGTGCGTCCCACATTATTTCATTGTAGCCTTCGTTCCCTGAAACCTCTCTCAGCACATTTACGACTCGTCCTGATGTCGTATAAATTGTGATAGAAACTTCGTCTGCATCCAATGATAACTGATAGGTAAAGGTCGTTTCTCGCTTCAAGGGGTTCGGATAGTTGTGAACGTCCCAGATGCTGAAGGGGGTTTCCTCTGGTGAGAAATCCGCATCGTATTTCTGAAGCGTCTGGGAATCGAAATTCGTCAACCAAGCGACTTCCGCGTTTAAAGTACTTAACAGTTCCGCTTCAATCGTCCGATGTGAGTATCCGAAAAGCGGAACGAACTCCTCAATCCCTTTTATGTGCGGTTGTATCGATTTTGAAAACTCTATTGCACTCGTAAGTTTCGCACGGACTGTCTCTTCCGTCCCCGGTTCGTAGCCGAGTGCGATCGCCTCTACTAATTTAGCACGACTCTCAAAAAGTAGCACCCATAACTCCATCAAATGAACGGCATCGCGTAGGTCCTCAGTGGCTTCCGAGTCAAACGGTTCTGCGATCTCACGTGCTGCCCGTATCTCGTTGGCGGCTTGTTGTTGTGGTGCCAAAAGTGCCGTAAACCGGTTCACCGCAACTTTTGCGATCTCTAATTCAGGAATAGCCAACGTATCCTCAACCGCCCGCGGTCCTATCAGATTCCAAAATCGTGTTGCGAGTCCAGCCGAACCGCTGCCGTAAGTACCACCTATGGTCAAAGACCCAGCGTAATCCGAAAAGTAACTCGCCATGTTCCATCCGTTTACCCGCAAGGCGTTCAGAATGTTGGATCCCGCTTCGCGACCATATCGGGCTGTCAATTCGTTTTGAAGGAGTTGAAAATGGTCGAGTTCGATATCCCAGTTGAGACGGGCACTGACCAGTCGATCAAGATATCCCAACCCTTGTGTGGCACCTTGAACAGTGAATCCACTTAAACCGATAACTTCTGGATTATTGGCGAGTTGCCGAACGCCTTGCACAAACAGATCGCTTTCCAGCATCCAGAGCGGCATCACTTCTTCCACTTCGTGTGAGAGGATGATGAAGCGATGTCCCATTTCACCCAGTGCTCTGATTTGCGGGATAGGCACACCTGCATCAGCGACCGGTTCGCCATCCGCACCCCATTTCCGCGAGAAAATCGTACCTTTCGGTAACTGCCGGGCGTAAATACCCGCTGCGTCCTTAAGCCAGCTGCTGTCATATCCAGAGATATAGAATTTGAAATCCGGGCGTATCTGCCGCGCAGCGTTAATGATTGTGAAATAGACCTGCCAGAGTTTTGCTTGTCCTTGTTCTGTTCTGTCGCCACAATCTGGGCAATCGCATGCCCGCGTCTCGTGTCCCCAAGAACGGAGATGGAAGCCACCAAGCGCAGGATAGGTACGCACAATCGCCTGAATGAGTTCCCTCGCAAGCGTATGAAATTCAGGTTTCGACCAGCAAAACGGACGATAAGACACTTCGTTCCGAGATGCCCCATAGGCTACCGCAGGTCCCAGAACATCGGGACGTTGTTGAATCAATGCCTCTGTCGGTTCACCCGTTACATACATAAAGAGATAGGCATCAATTCCGCGCCGCTTCAGGGCATCGAACCGATCTTGTAGGATCGCAATACGTTCTCGGCGTTGTTCTATCGGTTCATCTTGCAACGCCTCAAATGCAGGCGTGTCAACATATTTGAACGCCGTTCCAAACCCGTCTTCAATACCAGTACCCGTCCATACGCCTTCGCCACCACTCATATTGACGCGATGACGCGCCAGCCAGTCCGGGTCCTCTATCTCTAACACAGCGCGCACAGGGTAAAACGGAGCCGATGTCTCATCTATAAACGGCACAAGTAGGGCTCGCGCCTCGGCAACCGCTACCTCTGGATGCACCGGTATCAAACCCGTCAACGCTGTAATACAGTTTTCGATGAAACCGTACGCACCGTAGAGGACCCCTCTTTCCGTATGTGCAGTGACAACGATAACGATTTCAGTCCCGACTTCTATTGTTTTGATATGATAACCTTCATCTCCAAGTGCTGCCCCTAATGAAAGTCCTGTGTCTGCCTGTAATTGTGCAATTGTCGGGTTCGATTTTGGGGTGCCTAACACAATCACCGTCGGGGTTTCTGTCTGTTGTCGATTGGTGCGGATGTCGAGTTTAGCACCCGCGAATTGCTCGATAAAGGTTTGGATCTCCTCAGCCGCGAAAACCTCTTGTGCCGAAGCGTTCGCCCCAATCTGAAGCGTTGCCCTCGGTTGCCCTGATACTGCAATCGGAATCTCGTTGCTTCTCACGGGCGCGGCGAATATCAGGAGGCAGAGCGCAGCGATGAAAACAGGAACGCCGCTTTTATATGCTGTTTTGTTTTCAGACATCAGGCGTTTTATCCTTTTAGCACCTTTTAGTGAACATGTCCACTCTCAAATTCCTGCAAAAAATAGATCGCGCAAAAGGTCAGGACGAAGCCGATGACAAACAGAACTTTCGCAATGCGACTCAAATCAGTACTTTCGGCGGTATACTTCCCGCGAAACCCGTCCATTACAACGTGCAAGAGCGTCCCCGCAGCGAATGCTGTCAGATAGTGGATCAGTGCTTCAAAAGTACCTTGAAGCAATTGTTCGCCGAGTAGCGCACCGACAACCGGTCCAAATATCAGCGGACTCAATTGCACAAATACCTTACCAACACTCTGGTTTCGGAGAAGCGCGACAGTGATAAGTGTCCCGACTGGCAAGCGATGCATTAATATACCGAATGCAAGCGCACCACCGAGTATCTCTTCTCTTGCTGCGATAACCAAATTGAAACCGTCTGCAAGCGAGTGGAGCGATAAACCCAGCACTGTTAGGTTGATGCCCCATCTACTGTTAGTATTCTGCTCGTTTTCATCGCCTCGGTGTGTTAGGTGTTCGATCGCTGAAATTAGAAAGAATCCACCCCACATCACGAGGATTGTAACGTATCCTACTTCAGTGTAGAGGTGCAGCATCATTACCAAAACGACACCGAGTACTGAACCGGCGATTACCCCGAAAACATTTCCAAAGTGTTTTTGTTGCCCCTGGGATACAAAAGCGATACCGGCACCGAGTGGGACTGTCACCACCGCAATTGCCAGATAAAATATAAGCATAGTATAACTATAGCAGAATTCGGATTGGAGTGCAATCGAAATTCGGGGAAAGCGTATTTATAAGGCATCGTTAAAATAGACTCTCTGTCTATGTTCTTTACTAAAATAACGGTTTACGCACGCTACTGGTAGGTGCGGTTTCTAACCGCACGGATCGTATCGCGGTCAGTACTTGTGTTATCCAAAGATAGGAGTCTCGCCTCAATTTTACATGAGTTCTGTAAAATTTAATTTTCTGGTTGACGGATTTGCACATTAATGTTAGAATTGGTATCCACAAAAATGAAAATTCGCACGAATTGGGTCCCCAATCGGATATTGCGTTTATAATTTCTTATACAACGTGAGTTTGAAAATAAAATCGTAGGTCGGGTAGAGCGGTAGATACACATGAAAAACCCTATAATTTGGACAAATATGTCGTTTTTTTAAAGGCATTTTCTGCCTAAATAGCGGTAGCGAAACCCGACATTCCACTTTTATCAAACTCATGTTATACAGTAAAGGACAAACGAAAACGAATGAAAGCAGTAGACAAAATTTTTGATGTTGTTATCGGATTTATGCTCAACCGAGATCTGGAAAGGGAGATGGGAGTTCAGCGTAAATTTCTTAAAGGACGCCTCACTGAGATTCCCGCAAAGATTATTGACAGACTGGTTGATTTTGTAATGGGGGCTCGCTATGCCTACTACTTAGAGATGCGGCGAAATATGCTTGAAGGTGGGGTAGTTGAGATGCCCTCAAACCTTTTTGATTGGAAAGCACTTGAGCGTGCCAGTGCTTATCTGCGAGTCTATATGGAAGAGTTCCATGATCGGTTCAAAGAAGAGTATGAAGGCAATTTCCTCTCCGAAGATTTCAAAGATTGGTTCCGTTATTTTCATGTTGAGCGTCCAGAACGCGAATCAACAAAAAAATCTGTCTCTGAGGCATTACTTTCTGATGATTTGCCAAGAGTCTAAGATGATGCTGTCCTGAAGTGCCGGATTTTGGGATAACTCAAACCGGCATTTCGTCATAAGTTTGTCCGTCTAATTCCCGTCCTGTTTTCGATTTGCGTTTGCCGCCCCACTGCTTAAAGAAGAATGCCACTTTAGCATCTGCACATTGTTCACGGATATCGATCACCCAATCTTTTTTCATGTCACGTGCGCCGGGACCTGATTCTCCACCTACAATCACCCAATCTATTCCGTCCAACGCTAAATTTGGAAGTGCGCCAAGCAGTGGTTCCAGTGAGAGAAATTTGATATAGGCATCGGTTTGGCTGAGAGCATCAATCCGATGTGTTACGCGACTGTCTTCGACGCTAACTCCCATCCAAACATTTGACGGCCACGGCAGCTTCGGACTGAATTCCAGCAAGCGTTCCGCCCGTTTTGTTAAAACTTGGAATTCATGCCAATGTGCCTGTTCCATGACGGAGAAGACTTTTTGAATGTAGGACAATTCAATTTTTTCATGAAACATATCGCTCATGGAATTGACGAAAATTCGCCGTGGTTTTTTCCATTTCAGCGGTTCGTTAAGCAGCTCCGGAACAGGGCGTACCTCGTTGGTCCACCGCGGTCCCGATTTAGTATTTTCTGCCAAACCTTCATAAGCCATACCTTTACCCGAAAATCGTGCCGCTATCCGTTCGGCGTAACAAAACCGGCAGCCATCTGATACACGTGTGCAGCCACGGATAGGATTCCATGTAGACTCGGTCCATTCAATTTTTGAGGATTGGGATGCCATTGGTTCGCCTCTTAAAATCGATAAAAGGCACGCGCATTTTCCGCCATGATTTTCCGTTTCAGAGACGGCGCAAGATTTTTCGGAAGTGCTTGTTCGGGTGAGTCAAAGTCCCAGTGTGGATAGTCAGTCGCAAACATCAACTTATCATCTAAGTCCAGCTGCGCGAGAAGTTGATCGAAGTATTCTTGTTTCGGAGGTTCTTCAATCGGCTGTGTCGTAATCCAAAAGTGATCGCGGATATACTCGGAGGGCAGCCGTTTCAGTTCAGGCACTTCGTCGTGTAGTTTTTTCCATGACCGATCGAGTCGCCACATCAGCGGTGGCAGCCAAGCGAAACCGCCTTCAATGAGGGCGACTTTTAACGTCGGAAATTCTTCAAAAACGCCTTCACAAACGAGACTGGTGACCTGTGTCTGAAACGCCTGTGTCATTCCTGCGTGGTCTTCGATATAGTGTGAGGGTCTACCGACAGCAGTAATCGGGCCCACACCGACACCCGTGAAGTGAATCCCGATGGGCAGGTCGTGTTCCACCGCCGCCTCGTACATCTTCCAGTACCTACGTCGTCCCAACGGTTCCATCGTTCGGGCAAGCAATAGTATTTGCACGAATCCCGGATGCTCTGCAAGTCGCTTGATCTCCGCAGTCGTGAATTCAGCGTCATCACACGCGACGATCATTGAGGCGCGGAGTCTCGGTTCTTTTTCAAGCCACTCTTCGATTTGCCAGTCGTTCACAGCTCTTGCCCATGCCGCTGCAAAAGCAAGGTTAGGCATCTCACAGACCGGTGTCAAGCAGTTAAGGATACCATATTCGATGTTGAATGCGTCCAGTAGCTGCTCACGCAAAAAGTCGAGATCAGATCCTGGACGGTGTCCAGAGGGAGTCCACGCGTCGTATCTCGCACCGAAGGGGTGAGCGCGAGGGATATATGCCCCGACGCGATCTGTTGTCCCTACCATCCCATGATGCTTCCGCCACCGTTCAGAGAGATACGGATACAACACCGTCTCAGAGGCAAGAGTGTTATGAATATCACAGTCGATAACGGACGGTTTCTGGTGATATTTAAAAGTTTCTGTTTGGGCCATCGTTATATTCCTCAGGGAGAGTGTGAATATAGGAAATAAACAAGGGTAATATGTCTGCCAATTTCATGATTTAGCAATTATTTCTACTGTCATGTTGCCCTCAAGTTTTTCGGCGATTTCTTTTAATTTATCTGCTAAAGTTTTTACACTACCATGTGTTGTTATGTAATACCTACCGCATTTAGACTTACGTTTCTGTAGTTTATATCCTTTTTCTTGCCAATCTCCTATAGGGGTTATGAGAGAAGCTGCACAAAGTCTGAGGTTAAAACTGCTTACGATCTCTATACCTATCTCTTCGATCACTTCACAGAAAGTATTACTTGCGTTACGATCCTCAATCTTGTGTCTATTGGGCATGGTAACAACAAGACGAGTCTGTTTTCTACGCGGCCTGGGTTGTGTCGGTTGCACAGATGGAGCGGAGGTTTCTCGCCTGTCCAGTTCGGTTTCTCTTTTTAGACTTTTCAGAAAATCCAACACTTGTTCATCGGTTGGTCTATACTTACATAGACTTTCAGTTTTTTCTGCTACGATATCTATCAGAAATTCATCTGTTTCCTCTACCAATTTGCTCCATGCCTCTGGTAATCGCGTTGTAACTTGTCTCTGGCGAACAACTTCCTCATAATCTGCCTTGATTGCCTCAACTCCTTCGCCCGTGCGTATTGACTCGTAGTTGAGGTATCTGTTAAGACGCTCTACACTTTCCTCAATGTTATTTTTTATCAGATCCAGTTCGTAAACTTTGCGTTCACGGTAATCCCCTTCTCCTATAGGGTGAAAAAATCTCCATTTTTGACCGTCAGTCAGAATAACGATTGGCACTCCTTCGTGAAAAGCGTATTCAAAGAGTTGTTTTTCCCCACCTTCCAATGTTTCTGGCTGCTTCACTTCAATAAAAATAAGAGGTTTTGATGATGGATGGCATAGGGCAAAGTCGACCCTCCCTCCGCCTACCGAATATTCAGGCATAATAACCTGTGGATTGAATGTCGGCCAATTTAGGGCATCAAGCAGTCTAAGTACAATCCCAGTAGAACGTGCTGCTTCACTTGTAAACAAACTTTTTTCCAGATTGTCGCGTATGTCGTCAATATGTTCCTGAAGTGTCATTGTTTAGCAAATCATTCCTTTCAATTCCAACGAAAAATTCGATTACGGTAGGGTTTACCAAAACCCGCGGCCTCAAATCCCCTCAAAGCGAAAGGATCGGTTTGGGGCATTCATTGAATGCTTTGAATCAGTTGCATATTACCGCGCAGCCATTCATTGACCAGTTCGCTAACGTCTTTACCCTTCTCATCAGCTAGTTTGCGCATGAACCCATCAACGTCTTTCTCTAAATAGATCGGGAGACTGAAAACGGCTTTGGGTTGGTGGAATTTACCGCGCTCTCCTTTTGAAAAATCATATTCTGCTTTCATGGGTTAAATTCCACATATCGTTTAATTTTTTCATTATATAACATTTTGTTCAGATGTCAAGAAAAAAGGAACCAAAGATGATTTGAAAGGCAATTTTGCCACTATATTTGAATATCCGCTAAATAACTATCAGGGCATTGTAGGACTTGAGTTGGGAATCATCTTGAGGTCTGGTCATAAATTGGTGTCACCCTTGAAAACCTTCTATTCTTGAAAACCTTCGGCTCATGTAAAAAGTACGTGCTATTGCTCTAACGAAGTCAGTAAACACGCTGGTTTAATTTTCCGTTCGCACTTAGTCTTGACATGAGCCAAACCTTCTATTAATGTGTCTTTTTCTCAAAGTATAAGTTTCTAACTCGGCCGCCAGTCAGCCTAAATCCCGCAACGCGTCCGGTATCATCCCGTGTAAAACGCACCTCTGGAAAAAACCACACATCCCCAACGAAATGATCGTCGGCATAAGTCAGCAATATATCATCATGCCGCCTGTGTTGTGCCACAAGTTGATTCCCACACACACGAATGGTATACGTTGTATCAAGTTCGTCGGTATAATAATCACCCTCGAATTCTACCAACTGTTCTGGTGCCAGCGGTTCAGACTTGGTATCTTCAGCAGATTCTTCCGTTTTATCTGACTCAGATGTTTCTATAGGGGCAAGGGCATCGGCAAGATAGATATCCGCAACCTGTTCTGCCAAACGGAGTGGGTTAAAGGTATCCAGATTGCATAAGATAACAACACCAAATTTCTGATCTGGAAAATGAATCAAATGACTCCGAAATCCGCGCCATGATCCGCTGTGTCCAACCGTTTTCAACCCTCTGTATTCGTCGATATTCAACCCAAAGGCGTAACTAATGTGTTTTCCATTGTTAAGCACACCGCGCTGATACATCTGCGCAAGCACTGTTCGTCCACCGATACTTGCAGTCTCAAGGTTCAAAATCCACTTCGCCAAGTCTTCCACTGTTGAGTAGAGGGAACTTGAACCGAGGGCAGTCGTATTGTTAACGGCGTGTTTAAACCCACCACTTTCAACGGCTTGATATGAATACGCTCGGTTCTTCAGAATCATTTCATAATCATCGTGAAAGTGACTGTGAATCATGCCGAGGGGTTTGAAGATATGAATGTCCGTCCACTCGCGAAACGAATCTCCCGTTACCCTTTCGACGATTTCTGCCAGTAGATTGTACCCTGTGTTGCTGTATAGATATTCTGTCCCCGGCTCAAAATTGAACGCAATAAGTAGTTTTGGGATTGGTTAAATCCTTGTTAGCGGCAAATTTGATA